>JAZNZM010000275.1:0-6741 GCA_045594965.1 Oscillospiraceae bacterium
GGTGATAAGAGTGGCACCGTGGATATCCACATTGTCCTCTTTAAGAGCATCCATAAGACACATACCCGACTGAAAGGGGTAGCTGCGGTCATTTATGCTTATCATCAGAAGTCGAAGAGCACTTCCATCTCGACGGGGTTAATGTCGAAAACGGCACCGGTTGCGGCGCTGCGCTGGGTCAGGAAGAATTCGGGCAGCTTGTCATCCTCGGCGGTGAAGCCGCAGAGCTTGTTGAAGGCGCGTTCGGTGAGCAGAGTCTTAACGCCGAGACCGGCGGTAACACGGCTGATATCCTTGGGACCGCCGTAGAGACCGCTCATCATATCTGCCAGCAGATGCATCTTGGGAACTATGTGAGAGAAGGCGAAGAGACACATCATGCTGTCGGAGAAGCAGATAGCGACCTGAAGCTTGTTGGAGGCGTAAGCCTGGGCTGAGCGGCCGCTGTCGTCAAAGGCACGGCCCATAGTCAGGGCTGCGGTGTGGTCGGCGCCCTGAGGGCAGGTGGCGTAGGTGATACCGGTGCCCTTGGTATTTCTGGGGTCATAGCCGGAAATGGCCTGATGTTTAACGGTGGGGATGCGCTCGGCGCCAAGGGCAAGACCCACGGCCTCGCAGCCGTTGCCCAGCACTGTGCCGAAGCCCACGCCATCACGGGCATCCTTCAGAAGCCGGATAACTCCGTCGGCGTCGCCCCATTCAAGCTTGCCTGCGTCCATGGCAACGCCACAGGCGGTACCCATCTCTATGGTGTCAACGCCCATATCATCGCAGAGTCGGTCCATCTCGGCAATTTTGTCAATGTCGTCTATGCGGCAATTGGGTCCGAACAGAGCTATGGTCTCATACTCGAAGCCGGAGGTGAGATACTTGCCCTCGGCATCGTGGTAGACATTGGAGCACTGGACAAGGCAGCCGGGCTGGCAGGCCTTCTTGTTGCAGCCGCCGCGGGCAGCCAGACGGGACATGAATTCCTCAACGCCCAGCTTCTTATAATCCTTGAAAAGCTTGCCGGAAAAGTTTTCAACGGGGAGAATACCGTTGGCACCGGTTTTCTCAATGGTGGATACGGTGCCGAAATTGTGGAAGGGGTCGGTCTTGGCGCAGCCTGCAACGAGAGCGTTCAGCTCTTTGGCAGCGGCTTTGAACATCTCTTCGTCCACATATTCAACCTTGTAGGGCTTCTCGGGCTTTTCGATGACAAAGGCCTTGAGTCCCTTGACACCCATGAGAGCACCAACACCGCCGCGGGCGGCAACGCGGCTGGGGTGGAGCGTGCCGAACTCGGTGATCTGGATACTGGCGGCCTTATAAAGACGCTCGCCTGCGGGACCTATGCAGGCCACGGCAATACTGTCGCCGTAGCGCTCACGCATGAAGTCAACGGTGTCATAGGTGCCCTTGAAGCGAAGCTCCTCGGCCTCAACCAGCTCGGCGGATCCGTCACGGCCTATGTGGAGGTAACGGAGCTTGCCGTCAGTGGGCAGACCGTGAACAGTGACCATTCTCAGACCCTGATCGGCAAGGAGCTTGCCCATGTAGCCGCCGGAACTGGCCTCCTTGATACCGCCGGTGAGGGGGCTCTTGCAGCCTACGGAGATGCGGTGAGAGGTGGTGAAGTTGGTGCCGGCAAGAACGCCGGTGCAGAACATAAGAACGTTCTGCTCACCCATGGGATCGCACTGGGGGGCCATCTTTCCGGTCTTTATCAGATCCATGAAATAGTTGGCTATGAGAGCGCGGCCTCCCAGCTGCAGATACTGCTCATCATAGGGCAGCTTGTTTACGCTGGCGTCAGCCATGTTAACAACAAGTTTAGACCACATAATTTTTCTTCTCCTTTCAGGCACTGTAGGCGCTGCGGAACATTTCCGCTACGCGGGCGGCGGTAATGCGGTAAGGGATCATTGCAAAACCGGTGTCGGCAGTGACCATAGGGGCGATCTTAAGCAGAGCGTCCAGAGGAATGCCGTATTCCTCTATGTTGGGCATGCCAACGCTCTTGATAAAGGCGCGGATGGTTTCCTTGGCTATTGCGCCAACTTCCTGCCAGTCGGCATTCTCAGGAACCACAGCACCCATGGCCTCGCAGATCATACGAACCTTCTTGTGCTCGGTGCGTGCGGTATACTCAATAACCTCGGGCAGGCAGAAGGCGCAGGCGAGACCGTGAGGAACATGGAACACGGCGCCTATGCTGTGGCCTATGCTGTGACCCAGATGCACAAGGGCGTTGGTAAAGGCCATTCCTGCGAAGAAGCTGGCGTTTATCATTTCTTCACGGGCCTCAATGTTCTTGCCGTCATCCACGGCAACGGGCAGCCACTTGACTATGCTGCGGATGGCATCGCGGCAGAGAGCATCGGAAAGGGGATTTGCCTGGCTTCCGGTGATGGACTCAAGCACATGGGCGAGAGCATCAAGGCCGGTCATGGCGGTGGCCTTGGGTGGCAGACCTATGGTAAGCTCGGGATCAAGGAAAGCAAGGGTGCCAACACAGACGGGGGATACCACACTGTCCTTCTTGCCCTGGGATACGCAGGTGATAACGCACATGTTGGTGGTTTCGCTTCCGGTGCCGGAGGTGGTGGGTACGAAAACCAGAGGGAGACCGGGACGCAGATTTTTCTGCACGCCGAAATACTGGCGGATGGGAGGGGGATTGTTGATGAGGACATTGACGCCCTTGGCGGTATCCATGGGGGAACCTCCGCCTATGGCAACTATAACATCGCAGCCGGCGGTGCGTGCCTCCTCGGCGCAGGCTTCTACCATCTCATCGGGGGGATCGGAGGTGACTTTGTCGAAGCAGACGGTATCAATGTTTGCCATGTTGAGATTTTCGATGATGGGGCCGGCAATGCCGAAATCCATCATGCCCTTGTCGAAAATGACATAGGCCTTTTTGAAGCCCCTTGCGCGGAGGGTAATACCGATGCGCTTTGAGGAGCCGGGGCCCATAATGGGAGGAACGAAGCATTCGTAGGAAGTGATCATAATACATCTTTCCCTTTCTTCACATTTATTGGTATGTTTATTCCCGATGACACTATCATATTAAGTTTTCTTTATGGCTTCAAGAATCTGGAGGGAACAGCTTATTTCTGTTTTTTATTAGAATTACCCACTAAAACTGATGCAAAACCATACTTCGCACAGAAAAAAGTAAGGTTTCAATGGTATGCGTATTGCTATTTAATGAAAGAGAATATATAATGATTGGTAAATAAGATGAAAAAATATAGGTCATTATATAACTAAAATGAATAAGGTGAGTGCTGATGAACATATCACAGATACGCTATTTTGTTACTGCTGCCCAACTGCAGAATCTATCCAAGGCTTCGGAGGCTCTGCACCTGAGCCAGCCCGCCCTTTCAAAGAGCATTGCAAAGCTTGAGGAGGAACTGGGTACGGAGCTTTTTGTCAGAAACGGCAAACGCATAGCCCTCAATGATCAGGGGCGTCGTTTTCTGGAGAGCGCATGGGTCATACTGCGCCATGTGGATAATACTATGCTTGACCTCAGCGAAATGAGTCTTGTGGGCTCCGCGGCCCGTCTGAGCATAGGTATGTATCAGCCCGACGAGCGTGTAACCGACGCAGTTGCCCGTTTTGCTGCCAGCCACACGGATGTGGAGCTGGACATGAACTGCTTCATAGATTCCGATGAAAAGCTTGATATAAATAAATACGATATGCTCCTTTACCCGGAGGGCAACCGCTATGAGAAGTTCCGAGGATTCTTTCTGAGAAACGAGCCCTACTATCTGGCTCTTCCTACCGGGCATTTCCTCAGTGCAGAAGAGGTAATTGACCCGACCATGCTCAAGGGCAGACACTTTGTGTTCATGAGCCGTGAGCAGCGTTACATAGAAGAGCCATATTATCTCTGCGCGGGACTTAACCTCCGCCTGAAGGCTCTTTACTTCACAAATGCCAGAGAGCAGCACCGTCAGCTCATAGCCTCCCGTGTGGCGCTGGGATTTGTTCCCGAGGGCTGCGCAGGGCAGTACAGAAATGATGAGCGTATATGCCTGCGCCCCATATCTGATGAGCGATTTGCCAGAAAGATAATGCTTTGCTTCAAAAGAGAGAAATACCTCACTCAGGCCGGAGTGGATTTTCAGAGCTTCATGACGGAAGCTCTGGGACTGAATAAGTAAAAACGTACGCAGAACAGGTTCTTTTTGGGGGGGGTTTTTTTTTTGCTTCCGAACGTTTTTTATGTGGCTTAATTTTCAATGCACCTGCACTCTGGGCTTTTTCCACTTGCCTGTGATAATAAAGATGACACAGATGGCAATGGAGGGAATGGGACCGATGCTGTAGGAGACGGCAACACCCATAAAGCCCATGGTGAACACATTGCACAGCAGCCATGCGGCGGCATAGCGCACCACAAAGGCACTGAGTATGCCGCAGCACATGGTGACAGGGGTATAGCCCGAGCCTGTGACCACACCGAAGAGGCAGAACATAAGTCCCTCCAGCACGAAGGAAACGGACATGACCTTGAGGTACTCAATTCCTGCCTCAATAACAGCTTCATCGGAGGTGAAGATGCTGTAGGCCTGTGCAGGAAAGGCAATGCACAGCAGGCAGACTATAAGGCTCATGAGCCCTGCGAACACAAGACCGGTACCGAGACCCTGCATAACCCTTTTGGGCTTGCCTGCGGCCAGATTCTGGGCGGAGAGGGATATGATTCCGGCCATTACGCCCTGAGCAGGGAGATGTGCGATGCTCTGCACTTTTGCGGCGGCACCGGCTGCCGCGGAGGGGTTGACACCGTAGATATTCACGATGCCGCTGAGCAGCACAAAGGAGCTGGTGGCAAAGAAAAACTGAATGGACTGGGGGAGGCCTATCTTTATTATGAGGCTCAGATACTGTTTGTCAATGCGGAAGGAGCTTGGCCTGAAGTCAAAAAAGGCGGTCTTTTTCTTTATGTAGGCAGCAGTGAGGAGCATGCTGATAAGCTGGCAGAATACCGTTGCCAAAGCTGCGCCAACCACACCAAGAGGAATGACAGCCACAAGCAGAATGTCCAGCAGGGCGTTTAGCACTACGGTGATTATGACTATCACCATGGGTGCTGTGGAGTTGCCTATGCCTCTGAGCATGGCGCTCATGCCGTTGTAGCAGTAAACGAAAATGGTGCCCACCATGCAGATGAGGAAATACTGCACAGCCTGTTCATAGGCCACTGCGGGGGTGTTAATGGCGGAGAGGATGCTTCGGCTCAGCAGCATAAGCAGCACGGTGAGTATCAAAGCGGCAATGGCAAAAAAGCTGAGAATTGTGCCCACAAGACGGGGAATCTCCTTATGCTCGCCCTTGCCGAAAAGCTGGGCCGCAATAACAGTGCCGCCGTTGCTCAGACCGTTGGCAAGTACCAGCACAACGGCAGTTATCTGAGCGCCCATACTGACGGCAGACATACCGGCGGAGCCTATATACTGTCCCACTACCACCATGTCCACAATGCCGTAAATGGCCTGAATGAGGTTTGCGAGAATAATGGGGGCGGAGAAGGAAATTAGTTTTTTTCCCGCGCTGCCCTCAACGAGACTTGAGTTGTGACCCATAGAATTTGCCTCCGGGAACCTGTAATAATATAGAAACAGTATGGGGGATTGAGCATAATTTGTCAATCCCCCATACTGTTATGAAAGAACAAACAGGAAGCAGTTATTCGGATATGTTTGCTTCAAGGGCAGGCGCCTGGGGTGCGGCAGCTTCGGTGACGGGGATATTGGCGGCTTCTCTCTGACTGCGCTCCCACATCTTATAGCGCATAAAGGCGTTTGCATATTTTCTTGAGATTATTTTCCCTGCAATCAGAACGGCTATCTGTGGGTTGAGATACACAATCGGGAAAATAAAACCGAAAATAATGGCCACAGCTGCCTCGTCCGAGGCAACAAATAGAATAGTAAACACAAGGGCAAAGACAATGCTCAAGGCCAAAACCCAGCCCCAAAGAACATTCACACCGTGACTATCGGCAAACCTTATCCGGTCTCTGGGACTGAAATTGCCCATTTTTATGCAGGCTATACCCATTTGCACCAGCCTGACCACAAGGATGATGCCGGGGACAAGGGAAGCAAGGTAGCAGAGAAGGGCTATAATCATAACAAATCCGAAGAAATCCATATCAAGGCTCCTTTCGCGGTTTCTGATAGTTTAATTTTAGCACATTCTGTTCGGGATTTAAAGGACTTAGTTTGGTAATGAAACAATAAAGACTCTGTAATAATCGGGGGGATGTAAAAATGCATAGTCTGCCATTGGAAGCAGCCACAAAAATAATCCCTGCCGGCTAAGTGTACAGCAGGCAGGGATTCAATAAGGTTTACATTGGCTCGGATCAGTCTTCCTTCATGCGGAGGATATACATACCGTCGTGCCAGGTGTCCATGTAGATGTAGCCGCGGTCGTCAACAACAACGTCCTCGGTGGTGGCTATCATGGGGCCGGGTACGGGAACCTTGAAGAGCAGCTTCTCGGGATTGGGGGGAATGAAGTATGCCAGCTCCTTTATGTAGTAGGGGTCGGATACGTCATAAACGCGCATGCCTGCGTGGAAGTAGCAGCAGTAAACGCGGTTGGGGTTATCCTCGAGCCATGCCTTGCCCATGGGCTCATGGACATTGTGGGGGCCGAAGGGGCCTGGAGCGCCTATGCCGCAGTCGTTGAAGTTTCTGTAGGGGAAGTCTGCGGGAACCTCGGGGT
>JAZNZM010000276.1:0-7525 GCA_045594965.1 Oscillospiraceae bacterium
ACTTATGAAACTGAGCAGCGGAGGCGTGTGCAGAGGCGAAGATCTCCCTGCGCATTAAACCAAACAGCTGTTCCATGAAGAAGCCGGATCTGCTCAGGTGGTAGGTGTGGGTTCGGGTGTGGGCTCGGGTGTGGGCTCCGCGATTTCTATTTTCTTCAGGGCGGTCTCAAGACTCTCAAGGAGCTCCACTGCCGCATTCAGATGCGCCCTGACCACGGCAGACACATCGGCAGCATTTGAGCTGTCGGCTTTAAGCTCCGCAGCATCCTTCAGCTGGGTCATGGCGGCGTTCACCATGCCCTGTGCGTTGGCGTACTTGCTGTCCTCCAGAGGAAGGTTTGCACCGTTTTTCAGGAAAAGAGCGGCCTTTTCGATCTCCTTTTCCGCCTCATAGGCATAGGATATGGCGGTGTTCACATGGAGTGCGTTCATGTGCTGGGCTGTATCTGCCTTTGTGCAGGCATCAAGACCCTTGCCGGCAAGGGCAGCGGCCGCGGTGGCGTGGCCGATGAGCTTTTCTATCTCGCTGCGGCTGTAGCCTATATCCTCGCTGTAGGGGTCATCGCCCTTCTCGCCTCTTACGGTCACGCGGCATCTGGCGGTTTTGCCGTTGATGCTGGTGGCAACTATATCCGCGCTTCCCTCGGCGCGGAGAACAACAACGCCGTCGGAGGTGACGCCTGCCACCTTGCTGTCGGTGGAGGACCATGTCACTGTTTTGTTCACAGCGTCATCGGGGCTTATGTAGGCCTCAAGGCGGAAATAGCCGCCCACCTCACCGCGTACATCGCTGGCGCTGAGACTGATTTCCTTGACGGACTTGCCGCCAACGGTGCCGGAGAGGCTTGCGGTGCTGGTCGCCCCATCCCATGCCACGCTGAGACCCAGAGCCTCGCCGATGACACGCAGGGGCAGATACACGCTGGAATTGGAGTTGAGAATAAAGGGCTCCACGGTTTTGCCCTCTCTGTTCACAAGGGTCAGCTGGGCTCCGTCAAAGATAACCTTGATGCCTCTGTAGGTGATGTCCACATTGCGGCTGCCCTTGCTGCTGCCTGGTGCTCCGCCGCCGGTCTTTACAGTGCCGCCGCTTTTCAGGGTGACGGTGCTGTTGGGGCCGTCCCAGCTTACATCAAGGCCCAGAGCCTGAGCAATGGCTCTCAGGGGCAGATAGGTTGTGCCGTTGGAGTTCATGATAAAGGGCTCGACTGTGTTGCCGGCCTCGTCACAGGGAGTTATCTCCTTGTCGTTGATCACTATTTTTATTGCCCTGTAGGTTATGGCTGTGGTCTGGACATTTGCCGCGGCAGCGGGCAGACAGAGGCCTAAGGCCAGAACCATGACAAGTATCAGGGAAAGAATCCGTTTTTTCATTTTTTCTCTCCTTAGCCTGAACAATGTATTGGGGATATAGTAGCATATTTCCGCGGATTATTCAAGATGTGACGCTGTGTTATAAGAATTAATCACGGCTTCAGCCACCCGTATGCCGTCCACGGCGGCGGAACTTATGCCTCCTGCGTAGCCGGCGCCCTCTCCGCAGGGATACAGACCTCTGCAGGAAAGGGATTCCATGGTCTCCCCGCGAAGTATGCGCACCGGGGAGCTTGAACGGGTTTCCGGGGCGGTGAGCACCCCATCGGGCATGGAGAAGAAGCCAAGTTTTTTTCCAAGCTCCGGTATGGCTTTTTCAAGAGTGGCGCATATCTTTTCCGGCAGAACCTCACGCAGTTCTCCCCATACCACTCCGGGGCGGTAAGTCGGCTCAACCGAGCCCGGCCCCGTGCTGGCTCTGCGGGCAAGGAAATCACCCACAGTCTGGGCAGGAGCCAGATAGTTTCCGCCGCCGTAAGCATAGGCACGGCGCTCAATGTCCCTCTGCCAGTACATACCTGCCAGCACTCCCTCCCCGGGAAAATCCTCCGGGGCAAGGCTCACAAGCAGGGCCGCGTTGGCGTTTTCCCCGGCCCGTCCGGAATAGCTCATGCCGTTTGTGACCACTCCGCCCTCCTCGCTGGCGGCAGCCATCACATAGCCGCCGGGACACATGCAGAAGGTGTAGGCGCTGTCTCCCTCGGGGAAACGGCAATTGAGCTTATAGTCGGCGGCCGGCAGCTTTTTCCACGCCTCCCCGTACTGGGCAAGGCCCACATCGGCCTGAGCGTGCTCTATTCTGACACCCATGGAAAAGCTCTTGCGCTCCATGGCAAGTCCCTTTTCGTGGAGATACTCAAAGCTGTCTCGGGCGCTGTGGCCTATGGCCAGAATGAGCCTTTCGCAGTTAATGGTGTATTCACCCTCCGCTCCCAGAGCTTTCACGGAGCACAGCACGCCGTTCTTTTCCCCGAACCCGACAAATTGGGTGGAAAAGCGCACTTCTCCCCCCAGAGAGATTATATGCTCACGCATGGCCTTCACCACCCGCCTCAGAACATCGGTGCCCACATGGGGCTTCGCGTCATAGGTGACGGACTCGTGAGCACCGAAGCGATGGAAGCTCTCCAGCACAAAGGCAAGGCGCTTATCGTGGGTGCCTGTGTTCAGCTTGCCGTCTGAGAAGGTGCCTGCGCCTCCCTCTCCGAACTGGACATTGCACCGGGTGTCCAGCTCTCCCTTTTCACGGAAGCGCTCAATGGCCTCGTGACGGGAGTCCACATCTTTTCCCCGCTCCAGAACTATGGGACGCAGCCCTGCCTCAGCCAGAACCAGTGCGGCAAACATTCCTCCCGGTCCAAATCCCACCACCACAGGGCGAGATCCGCCTTTGGCCTTGGGTATTATATATTCCTCTTTTTTATAGAGTCCGGCATTTCTGCACCGGGCAAGAACGAACTTTTCATCTCCCTCAAGGCTGAGGGCCACGGTATAGAGCCGGTGGATATCGCTCTTTTTTCGGGCATCCAGAGACTTTTTCAGTATTTTTATCTCCCTGATACTGCCTGCGTCCACCCTGAGAGCCTTTGCCGCCTTTTTCTTCAGAAGCTTTTCGCTCTCGTCTATGCTCAGACGGAGATTTCTCAGCTCAATCATACGCTGCCTCCTGCCAGAAGGCCGCTGGCCCAAGCCCACTGGAGGTTATAGCCGCCGCAGTCTCCGTCTATATCCAGCACCTCTCCGCAGGCATAAAGTCCGGGAACTATGCGGCTTTCCATAGTCTCTGCCCTGAACTCTGCCGTGGAGATGCCGCCTGCGGTGACCTGAGCACTCTCAAAGCCGGACACACCGGTGACGGGCAGCTTCAGAGCCTTGGCAGCGGCAGCCAGAGCCTCTATCATTGCAGGCTTAAGCCCGCTGCAGGGAGTTTCGGGGTTTATCTCCGCGTATTTGCACAGGGCAAGCCCCACACGGGAATGGAGAGCGCCGGAGAATATCTCCTTCACAGGGGCTCCCGGACGGGCATCACGCCGGGAGAAGAGATATTTTTTCACCCCGGACTTATCCATATTTTCAAAGAAATCTATCTCAAGGCATACGCCCTCGCCTGCTGTAGCCACAGCGCGGCTCAGCTCAAAGACCACCGTTCCGGACACACCGTTATCGGCGAAGAGCAGGTCGCCGCTGCCCTCTGCCAGCAGCCTTCCGCCTTTAAGGGCGCGGAGTCCTGCCTGCACCTTGATTCCCTTCATACTGCGGGGTATTTCGGGCTTTGTGCGTATCTGGGTGAGGCTGGGGTGCAGAGCCGTGCGGCTGTGGCCAAAAGCCCTGAGAATATTGTAGCCGTCCATAACTCCCCCCAGCTTGCTGCCTGCGCAGCCGCCGCAGGCCACAATGAGCTTGTCGCAGTCCATGCCGCCGCCCTCCCATTTCAGGGAGAAGCCCTTGCCCCTGGCCCGGACAGACTCCACGCTTGTGCCGGTGATAAGGCTTATATTGGGCTTTTCAAGGGCAAAGCGCAGCACATCCAGCACGCTGGAAGCCTGGTTGGACAGGGGGTAGACCCGTCCGCCGTACTCGGTGACGGTCATAAGCCCCAGAGAGGCAAAAAAGTCCAGCACACGGTGGGGAGTCCATACGGACAGGGCAAAGCGGGCAAAATCCGGCTTTTCCCCATGGTAATTGGTCATGCTAAGCTCCGTGTTGGTGAGATTGCACCTGCCGTTGCCGGTACTCAGGAGCTTGCGGCCCACTCTCCCCTGACGCTCTATGACCGTAACATGGTGCCGGCCGCTCTCCGCGGCGGCTATGGCTGCCGCCATTCCGGAGGCTCCTCCGCCGATTACTACCACTTCTGCCATAATTTTTCTGTCCTCCCCGCCCTTTGGGGCAAAAAATGTTGCTAATTTGCTGCAATTTTGAATTAAATTATATTTTAATCCAGCAGAGGGAAAAATACAAGTGCAATGCCAAATTGAGGATATTATGTTGACTTGATTGAAGTCCCTGTGATAGAATGATTTTGTATGCAGACCAAGGTTCTGGATGGCCTTCGAGCCATTATGGAAAGGATAAATTACAATGAGCAAATTCAGCTTTGACACAGAGAGGACTCTTGAGAGCAGTCTCTCTTCTCTCAGTCCCGGTGAGGTTATCAGTCTGGGCATTGCCCTTTGCTACCGCCTTGAGGCGGAGTCCCGGGGCGAATACCACGGCGGCATCTGGCCCGGCAACATCTGCTTCAACGGCGATGTGGCCCTCATCGGCCCCCACGAGACCAAGGGCATCAAGGAAATGAGCCCCAACGCTCTTGAGTACATATCCCCCGAGCAGTTCTGGAAGGGCGAGCTGAGTCCTGCAGGAGATGTCTACTCCGTGGGTCTCGTCCTCTACACCGCCCTCAATGGCGGCATCATGCCCTTTTTCACCGACGAATCCTCCGGAACTCCCGAGGAGCGCGCAGCAGCTCTGCAGAAGCGCATGCGCGGCGAGGATATGCCCTATCCCAGAAGCGCCTGCCGTGAGCTTGGCGATGTGGTGCTTTGCGCCACCCAGTTCGAGGCCTCGGAGCGTTACAGCGGTCCCGAATCCCTCCGCGCCGCTCTGGAAGCCCTGCCCGAGCACTCTGCCATCCCCGCAGTTGCCCCCGTCATCCGTCTGAAGCCCAAAGAGGTGGCTGCCGCAAGAAACTACAAAGTGGACAAGAGCTTTGAGAAAACTCCCCCGGAGCGCCAGCCCAAGCCCCAGAAACGCAAGACCACCGTGGACGAGGATATGGATGCTCAGGCCTTCCGCAAGCCTCCCAGAAAGCGCAGATGGCTTGGCCCGCTTATTATCGCGGTGGTTCTCATAGCCGCCATTATTCTTATCTTCAAGGGCTGCTCCGACAGCGAGCCAAACGATTTCACCTTCGAGCCGGAGCCCGGTGTAAGCGAAAGTCTGCCTCCCGTTTCCCCCGATCCCGAAACTTCTCCCGATCCCGGCGAGGTGGAGGACCCCGTGGGGAGCGAACCGCCCGAGGAGAGCGAGCCTCCCCAGCCCCGTTTCTCCATTTTCATGGACGATGTAACATGGGAAGAGGCCAAAGCCAGCTGCGAAACAATGGGCGGACATCTGGCCGTTGTGGACAGTCAGGAGAGACTGGACGAAATCATCGCCATGGCCGAGGAAAAGGGTGCCCAGTTCGTATGGCTTGGCTCCTACAGAGGCAGCGACGGCATATGGTACAATGTCACAGGTGAGCCCATGGACTTCTCCAAGTGGGATGCCGGCGAACCCTCTGCCATTGATGCCGACGGCACAAGAGAGGACTACCTTCTTCTCTGGTACCGTGCCGCTCTCGGTGCATGGACCTATAACGACATGAGAAACGACCCCATCTCCGTCATCCCCGCCACCTACAGCGGAAAGGTAGCATATATCTGCCAGTTTGACTAAAAAGCCATCTTTTTTGACAGGAGACCCTTATAACCCCTTGCAATCAGGGCAATTATAGTGTAAAATTGTTTAGCTTATTTATAGTAAAAATAAAAAAAGTTTAAATACAGGAGGATATCCGAAATGCTTGCAGGTGATTTCAGAAAAGGCACCACTTTTGAACTGGACGGCGCTGTTATGGTCGTTGTTGACTTCCAGCACGTCAAGCCCGGCAAGGGCGCTGCTTTCGTTCGCACCAAGATGAGACACGTTATTACCGGCGCTGTTACCGAAACTTCTTTCAACCCCTCTGCAAAGTTCGACGAGGCTACCGTTGAGCGCCGCACTATGCAGTACAGCTACACCGACGGCGATCTTTACTACTTCATGGACACCGAGACCTACGACATGGAGCCCATCGACGCCGGCGTCCTCGGCGACAACTTCAAGTTCGTCAAGGAAGAGATGGAATGCACCGTCCTCAGCTACAAGGGCAAGGTCTTCTCCGTTGAGCCCCCCTTCTTCGTTGAGCTGGAAGTTACCGATACCGATCCCGGCTTCGCCGGCAACACCGCTACCAACGCTCTCAAGCCCGCTACCGTTGAGACCGGCGCTGAGATCAAGGTTCCCCTCTTCATCGAGATCGGTGAAGTTATCCAGATCGATACCCGCACCGGCGAGTATCTCTCCAGAGCCAAGAAGTAATTTAATAATAACCCAGCAAAAACAGGAGGTTTTACCATGACCACTGCTGAAAAAGTTGCTTACCTGAAGGGCCTTATGGAAGGCATGAACATCGACCGCGAGAGCAACGAAGGCAAGCTCTTCTCCGTTATTGCCGACATCCTCAACGATGTGGCACTGGATATCGAAGACCTTGAGAGCGATGTCTACGATCTCGGCGAAGATGTGGACGCTATCAGCGATGACCTCTCCGATGTTGAGGATTACCTCTTCGATGACGAGGACGAGGACGACGATGACGAGGATGAGGATTGGGATGAGGACGAGGATTGGGACGAGGACGAAGAGCCTCTCTTCTTCGAGGTCACCTGCCCCGCCTGCGAAAACACCATCACCGTTGATGAGGATGTTGTAAACCTCGGCGCTATCCAGTGCCCCAACTGCGGCGAAATGCTGGAGTTCGAGTTCGATGAGGACGAGGACGAAGAGGAAGACGACTGATTCCGAAAATAATCAAAGGGACGGGCACTGTGCCCGTCCCTTTACCATACCGGAGGACGGCAATATGACTTTTTTATACAGACCAGACTGCAAATACTGCATTATGGTGAAAAACTGGCTGGACAAGCACGGCGTTCAGTACGAGGAAAGGGACATGAACACCCAGCCCCCCGATGCTGAGGAGCTTCTGATGTGGGCAGACAGGGGACGCTTCGGTCTCAAGCACTTTCTGCGCCCCAGACGCTTCAGCTTCCGCATGATAATGCTCAATAACCAGATGGCTCTGGCCGAGCGCCACACCCGCGCTCTCATAATCTCCGCCGCCCATGAGCACATCGTCTGCCCCATAATGGTGGGAGAGGATTTTGTCGTAATGGGCACGGATAACGCCCAATGGCGCAAAGCGCTGAATATTCAGTCGTAAAATTTTTGCTTCAAGGGGCTTGACTTAATGTATCCATTGTGATATTATATTCAAGCTCCAAGTGAGCGTAATATCGCGGGGTAGAGCAGTTCGGTAGCTCGTCGGGCTCATAACCCGGAGGTCGTC
>JAZNZM010000277.1:0-5223 GCA_045594965.1 Oscillospiraceae bacterium
CTCCTGCAGATCCCGCTGAGCCCGCTCCTGCTGAGCCCGCAGGTCTGCCTGTAAAGGCTGACTTCGCTGCCGGTCCCGAATGGGACGGCGCTTCCGAGCCCACCAAGGAAAACGGCAACTGGGCACAGTCCTACGCCGTTATGGCTGCTCTCGCAGAGCAGGCCGCTGCTTATGCAGATGTCGCTCCCGAGATCACCTTCACCCTCGCTTGCCATGACCCCGCTGACTCCGCTCCCGGCGAGTTCCTCACCGCTTGGGCTGACGCTGTCACCATCGCTACCGAAGGCGCTATCGACTTCGATATCGGCTACTCCGGCACCCACTCCGGCACCATGGCTGTTGTTGACGACATGGTTTCCGGTACCATCGACTTCGGCTGGACCCTGCCCTGCTACTTCAAGGGTTACTTCCCCCTGACCAACGTCATCCAGAACCCCGCTCTGGGCATCAAGGACGCAACTGTCGGTTCCAACGTTATGTGGGAGCTCTACAAGTCCTCTGAGGCTATCCAGGCTGAGTATGACGAAGGCGAAGTCCTCTTCCTGTGGACCAACTGCACTTCTCCTCTGTCCTACAAGGGCACTGCTGAAATCGACTCCGTCGATGCTATCGTTGGTAACATCCGTGCCAACAACGGCCCTGCTCAGATGTTCGTTACCGCTGCCGGCGCAACCGTTATGGGCTGCCCCATCGGCGATGTTTACAACAACATCTCCACCGGTATCTTCTCTTACGTTGTTACCGACTGGCACGGCATCAAGTCCTTCGCACTTGCTGACCCCGGCGTTCTGAACTACTATGTTGACAGCAACGTCGGCTGCTCTGCTTATGCTCTGCTCGCCAACAATGACGTTTGGGCTATCGTTGAGGATATGGGCTATGCTGAGGCTATCAAGTCTGTTTCCGGCGACTACCTCATGAACATGGTTGACATTTGGATCTACTGGGAGGCTGCCGGCCGCTATGTAGCTCTCCAGAACGGCGGCACCATCTATGCTCCTTCTGCTGAGTTCGAGGCTGAGCTCCAGGCTGTTTACGAGACCGTTGCTGAGCAGTGGATCGCTGAGAACGGCGCTGACGCTCAGGCTGTTTACGATGCAGCTAAGGCTCTCGTTGAGCAGTACAGCTGATCTTAGATCAACTGATACATCTATTTACGTTTCGTAGGTAGAACAGTTTTCATACAGGACCCGGCCTTATCCGGGTCCTGTATCCTTAAAATTTTCTTTCTTAAATTTTTATGCAAATTTTAAGTCCTTTTGGAAAGGGGTAAAAAAGTCTTGAAAAAGATTCGTGACGCAGTAAGTAAAGTCGTTAACGGCTTTAGCTATATCAGTATGGCTGTCTGCTTCGTGATGGTTTTCGTCGTTGCAATTGACGTTATCCTCCGCAAAGTCAGCGGTCAGACTATCTCTATCAAGGGCAGTAACGAATTCTCTTCTTACTTCCTTATCGTTATCACTATGCTGGCCATTCCTGTTATGCAGGTCAAGAAAGGTCATGTATGGGTCAGTATGTTTGTTGACATGATGCCCAAGAAGCTCCGTGCTGTTTGGCTCGGCATCGTTTTGTTCATTGAAACTGTTGTTTCCGCAGCTCTCTGCTATGGCTGTGTTGCTCAGGCTCTCACTCTCATTGAGAATGGCCGTGCAACCGACGTTCTTAATATGCCCTGGTGGCCCTTTGCCTTTGTATGCGCATTCGGCTTCCTGGAGCTCACTGTGCTCCTTCTTATTGATACCATTCAGAGCTTTATCGATGCCGCTCACGGCGGTGATATTGGAAAGCCCGCTGAAGAGTTTATGCTCTGATCAAACAATATAAAAAAGCACGGCCAATTGGTCGTGCTTTTTTCGCTGTAATTCTCTTGATTACACATAAAAGCGGTGTTATAATATACACGCAATGCGGATATAGTTCATCGGTAGAATGACGGCTTCCCAAGCCGTAGAGGCGGGTTCGATTCCCGTTATCCGCTCCAAATCAAAAATAGCTTTGCATTAGCAAAGCTATTTTTGATTTGGGGCCGCTGCGGCGGTTCTAAAGCTTTTCTTTTGCTTGAAGTATGGAGTATAAGCATGAAAGATTATAAAGCCATTTTTTTTGATCTTGACGGAACACTGCTTCCCATGGATATGGAGGTATTCACCAAAGCCTATTTTAAGGAACTGTGTATTTCTCTTTCCAAGTACGGGGTTCCTGCCGATAAGATTGTAAAAAGTGTTTGGGCCGGTACCAAAGCCATGGTCATGAATGATGGAAGCTGTAAAAATGAAAAGCGATTTTGGGATTGCTTTCTTGACCTTACCGGTATAGTCAGCGACACTATTTATGATGAGACTGATTATTTTTACTCTCACGAGTTCAATAAAGCACAGGTGGTTACAGGTGCAAATCCACTTGCGAGAGCCGCAATAGAAGCTGCCGGACAGAAGGGGAGAACGGTTGTTCTTGCAACAAATCCTCTTTTTCCTTATGCCGCACAGCTGTCCCGCATTAGCTGGATAGGTCTTGACAAGGACGATTTTGCACTGATAACGAGCTATGAAAGCGATAGCTATTGCAAGCCCAATCCTGAGTATTATCTTGATATATGCCGCCGCCTTGAGCTTGAACCTGCCCAATGCCTGATGATTGGCAATGATGTCAGAGAAGATATGTTTGCTTCCCGGGCAGCCGGAATGGACGGCTATCTCGTCACTGACTGCCTCATTCCTGCTGATAAGGAATGGGATGGACCCAAAGGCAGTTTCACCGAAATGATCGGGATGCTTAAATCACTGTGAAATTTAATAAGAAGCTGCACTCGTTGGATTGAGTGCAGCTTTCTTTTATTTGCTCTTGAATTTTTCATCGAGTCCGGATTCTTCGTTTATCTGCATCGCGGTGTAAAGCTTCCAATATCGCCCTTTCCTTGCCATTAGTTCGTCGTGGGAGCCGGACTCGCTTATTCCGTGGTTTTCAACAACCATGATAATGTCTGCGTTTCTGATAGTAGAAAGTCTGTGTGCAATAATGAAGGATGTGCGCCCGGGAAGTACTCTTGAAATTGCATCCTGAATGAGAGCCTCTGTCTCTGTGTCTATTGAGCTTGTGGCCTCATCCAGTATAAACAAAGGCGGATCTGCGATCATTGCACGGGCAAAGGAGATCAGCTGTTTTTCTCCTATGCTGAGTTTATCACCGTTTTCACCGACATCTGTTTCGTATCCGTTTTCAAGCCGCGCTGCTATCTTGTCTACAGAAACCAGCTGTGCTGCTGCACGCATTTCATCATCGGAGGCATCCATATTGCCGTAACGGATGTTATAGCTGACACTTCCTGAGAAAAGCTGGGGTGTCTGCTGCACATAACCTAAATTCGAATGCAGCCAATGGCGTGAGCGACTGCGATAATCTATGCCGTCTATGAAGATCCTTCCCTGACTTGGTTCGAAAAAGCGGCAAAGAAGGTTGACAAGAGTGCTTTTTCCTGCTCCGGTCTCTCCAACGAGGGCGACTGTTGAACCGGCAGGTACCGTAAATGACAGATCCTTGAGCACATAGTCATTTTCGTCGGCATCGGGATACCGAAACCAGACATTGTCAAAGCGGATTTCACCTTTGATCGGGGGATAGTTTTCGGTTTTGGGATTCAGTGCGTCGCCATAAATCTCCCGAACCTCTTCAGTCTCGCCGGCCTCTGTTTTCTCGCTGAGAAGAGCGCTGACTCGCTCAACATTAACCTGTACGGCTATAAACTCGTTATATATGCCGGAAATGGAAACTATGGGGTCTATTATGCATATCGCGAAGGAAATAAAGGCTGAAAGCACGCCGAAGTCCAGACTTCCTTTGATAACAGCAGAGCCCGTGCTGAAAAGCGCCGCGGCCACAGCAAGTGAACCGAGCAGACTCACGAGAGGAAGAAAGAGAGAGTTGAGACGGGCGACTCTCATGTTTGAAGAGTACATCTTTTCGGTGAGAAGAGCGAATTCCTCAGCGCTTTTTTCTTCGGTAACAAGGGTCTTGGTTGTCTTGGCTCCCATGATGTGCTCGTTGAGAAAACCGCTTATTTCAGAATTATGGTGCCTTACGCGGCGGTTTGCATCCATGAGTCGTGGGCGGAACCAGAATGAGGCGAGAATGGCAACGGGGATAACGAGACTGACAAGCAACGCTACTTTCCAGTTCACAAAGAACATGGCAACTATAAGGGACAGCAGGTAGAATGCGTTCCAGACAAGACCGAATAAAGCCCATGCGATCATGCCGGAAATATGATTTGTGTCGCTCATTACCCGGGCAAGAATATAGCCGACACTGTTTTTGCTGAAATAACTGAGAGGCAGCTTCTGAATATGGATGAAACAGGCGCGCTTGAGCTCGCGGCTTGAGTACATCTCAACTTCCATGCTGAGACGGGAATAGATAACGGCTGTTGCAGTCTGCAGAAGTACCAAAACAAGGTAGAATAGTACAAAGCCTCCCATACCGACGGTGCTGCTCTTCATAACAAAATTATCCACCGCGTAACGGGTGAACAGAGGGACAATGGCATCCACTACAGCGGAGAAAAGCATCATTGCACCAATAAGGATCAGCTTGTTTTTATGGGGCGCGAAAAAGGGAAGTATTTTTTTCCATATCCTGAGATCAATGCGGCTTGACTCATTCATGCTTTTCTACCTCCTCCGTAAATGCCATGGACTGAATGGCGCAGACACGGCTGTACAGGCCTCCCTTTGCCATAAGCTCCTTGTGGCTGCCCTCTTCAACAATGCGGCCTTCATCCAGCACAATTATTCTGTCGGCCTTCATAAGAGTGTTGATTCTGTGGGAAATAAGTATTACCGTGGAATCGGATGTGTTATCGGAAAGGCTTTCCCGAATTTTCGCGTCTGTCTCCATATCTACGGCAGAGAGAGAATCGTCAAATATCATCACAGGACAAGCGAGCATCAGAGTGCGCGCAATTGCAATTCGCTGCTTTTGACCGCCGGAGAGGGTAACTCCTCTTTCGCCAACCATTGTCTCATAGCCATGGGAAAAAGAGCATATATCCTCGTCAACGGCAGCGGTGTCTGCCCTGGCGCGTATAGTGTCAAGATCTGCATCGGGTGATGCTATGGCGATATTTTCGGTAATCGTCTTGGAAAACAGATATGGCTCCTGCAGCACAAGGCCTATATTGCGCCTTAAATAGCTTTTCTTAAAAGACCTGATATCACGCCCTCCGATTGT
>JAZNZM010000278.1:0-6172 GCA_045594965.1 Oscillospiraceae bacterium
GAAATCGCAGCGAATTTAGACCCGAAATTTTCCGATGAATGCCGAAGCTCTATTTGATCAGTGTTTACTTCAGGGAGAAATGTATTTCTCCCTTGAAAAACCCTCATTCGCTGCGGAATGTGATTTATGCGTGGTGCCACATAATCGGAATCCTGAATCCATACAATTTACCCTTTTCTTTCCGCTGCCGCTGCTGCCATGCTGGGCATGGACTTGCCGCGGTTATTCGGGCGGATGATATCCGCCCCTACGGGTGAGCAATTTAAGGTTTCCTGCAAATAGCAGGTAAGGGTCTTGACTGTTCCGTTGCGGGCCGGCCGGGTGTCCGGACCCTACGGCCTTAAGCACCGCATGCCCTTTATCCGTAGGGGCGATTCACGAATCGCCCGCAAAGGGGCCAATCCCCGGTCACGGCTGTCGCTATGACAGCCCCTTTGCAAGGAAACCTTTAACAGACAGAAGGAGGGCCTGCGATGAAAAAGAAAAAGACAAGATTTTTCACCTACGGCGCCGGCTCTATAGCTGCGCTGCTGATTCTCAGCCCAATGGTCATCTTCTGTTTCGCGGCTTTCATTTCCTGCCTTGTGCTGTTTTTTCAGGGCGATATCGGAGTAATGCTCATAATGCTGATTACGGCGCTTTGCTGTGTAATTGAGGGCTTCACCTTTCTCTATATGGTCAGCATGGGGCTGATGCTCTACTGCACTCTGATTGAGATAGACGAGAAGGGCATATCATACGGGCTTTTCAAAAAGCAGAGCTACCGCTGGGACGAGGTGACTCAGTTCGGTGTAACCATGCTCTCGCCTCCGGAGCGGGGGCCTATGAGCCTTGCCTCATCACTGAAAAGCGACACACTCACAAGATCCATCTATCTTGTCTTCGGGCTTCCGGGAGAACCCCCTGCGGTGGAATGGGATATTTCCCGCTTCGGGGCCTATGAATTCTGGAGCCGCAGCGAAAAACCGGACAGGTATCTGGGCTTTGTGGATGATATTTTTGCTGCCCTGCAAAAAAAGACCAAGGCCAAAGAACGGGATGAGGTATATGATTGCTTTTTCCCCAAACGCTTCATGGCCATGCAGTTTACCACCGAGCGCATTCTGCTGATAAACTCCTATCTGAAGGCAGCGGGCTTTGACCCGATGGCAGCACACAAAGGCGGCGAAGAGCATAGTCTGCAGGAGGACAGGGCTGAATGAGAATGATTTCAAAGGGAAATTATTAATTTACAAATTCGATGCACAGAAGGATTAACATGACTTTTACTGAGAATAAAATAGGTGCAGTGCGCTTTATGACAGCGCCCACCATATCCGCCCGCCACGCCTTCACCACCCGTTTCGGCGGTGTCAGCGAGGGCATATACGCCTCCATGAATCTGGGCACAGGCCGGGGAGACTCCGATGAGCGCATAAGGGAAAACTACCGTCTTCTGGGGGAAGCCACGGGCATAGATGTAAGCACCATGGCATTCACAAAGCAGGTGCACAGGACCGATGTGCGCATAGCCACCATGGCAGATGTCCACGAGCTTTTCACAGAGGTGCCTTATGAGGCTGACGGCATAGTTACAGCTGTGCCCGGACTGGCCCTTATCTGCTTCACGGCAGACTGCGTGCCTGTGCTGCTCCATGACCCCGTCAACTCCGTGATAGGCGCCGTTCACTGCGGCTGGCGCAGCAGCGTGGGGGATATACTTGGCAAGGCTGTGAGAGCTATGGGAAGTCTTGGAGCCAGGCCGGAGCACATCCACGCGGCTATAGGCCCTGCCATCAGCTTCTGCTGTTTTCAGGTGGGCGCCGAGGTCATTGAGGCTGCCCGTGAGTATCTGGGGGGAGATATAGACGGTCTTTACCGGGCCGACCCCAAGGCAGAGGGCAAATTCCTTCTTGACCTTAAGGCCTGCAACGCCCGCCGCCTTGTGCAGCTGGGACTTAGGGAGGAAAACATAGCCGTTTCCGACGAATGCACCAAGTGCAGCCACGACAAATACTGGTCCCACCGCCACACGGGCGGACAGAGGGGAAGCCAGGGCGCACTTATAGTTATAGACTGAAAAGCCCTTATAAACTGAAAGGATTTGAGATAAATGGAGTTTATGAAAAAGCGACTGCCGGCGCTGCTTATGGCCGCTGCGCTGCTCTTCACCGCCTGCGGCAAGGCCGAGGAGGAAGAAGGGGAGGAGGAAGAGGTTGTCTATGTGGGTGATCAGGTGGTTCAGCAGACCTCCGCTGCCGACGATATCTTCTCCGTGAACTATGACTCCGAAGCGGGTATCAACCCCATTTCTGCCCAGAGCGCCAACAATATGCAGTTCTGGTCTTTGATGTATGACAGCGTTTTTGTTGTGGAGAACGATTTTTCCGTCACCAGCGAGGTGGTTACCGAGTACACCACCGCCGACAACGAGTGGTGGGTGTTTTACATAGACACCTCCATCACCTTCCATGACGGCACGCCTCTGACCGGCAAGGATATAGCCTATTCCATCAACCGCGCCCGTATGTATCCCTATTACAGCAGCCGTCTCAGTGTTATCTATGGCTGCTCCGCTGTGGGCGACAACTGCTTTGCAATTAGCCTGAATGAACCCAACAGCCAGCTGCCCTCCCATCTTAACATCCCCATTATCAAGGAAGGCAGTCTCAACGACGAGGTGCCTTTGGGTACGGGTCCCTATATGATGGACGAAAGCGGAGACAAACTCATAGCCTATGAGGGCTCCCGCCACTACGACAGTCTGCCTGTGGACACCGTTTATCTGAAGGATTATATGGACACCGCTGCCAAAATCAGCGCCTTTGAAGCCTCTCTCATAGATGTGGTCACCAACGACCCCACGGGTATGTATAATCTGGGCTACGGAAGCTCCAACGAGACCCGTTACTATGAGACCAGCAATATGCACTATATAGGCTTCAACTTCCAGGGCCGTTACTTCTCCAACACCCTTGCCCGCTGCGCTGTGGCTGCCGCCATTGACAGGCAGGGCATTGTGGATGCCTTCATGGAAAACTGCGCCGTGCCGGCGGTGCTGCCGGTGCATCCGGCCAGCCCGCTCTACGACAAGGCTTATGCGGAGGGCTACGGCTTCGACCTTGATAAAAGCGAGATACTCTTCACAAACTACGGTATAAAGGACTACGACACCGACGGTGTTCTCGAGATACTTATAACGGGCATAGTTGTGGAGATAGATATAAAGTTCATAGTCAACACCGACTCCACAGCAAAGCTTGAGGCTGCAAGACAGATAGCCGAGACCATAAACGATATGGGCATAAAGGTCACTCTCCACGAGCTTAAGTGGGAGGACTATGTGGAGGCTCTTGAGAAGGGCGACTATGATATGTACTACGGCGAGGTACGCATGAATCCAGACTGGGATCTGAGCTATCTCTTCAAGCCCTACACTGTCTATCGGGACCCCGAAAAGATACAGAAGGGTATGAACTACGCCAACTGCTTTGACGAACAGTACATCAACACCTATGCCGCTTATCTGGGGGCAAGCGAGGAAAACCGCATCAGCGCCTTTTCCGAGGTGTCCAGACTCATAACCGAGAATGCCGCCATAGTGCCCGTATGCTTCGAGCGTCAGGAGCTTCTGACCCACCGCGGTGTTATCAGCGGCATCAGCTGCACACAGTTTGATATTTACAACAGATTCTACGAATGGACTATTAATCTGGAATGAAGGATTTAATCATCGGTCTTATTAAAAAATTCAGACGCCTGATAGTATTCGGCTTTGTGGGTGTGGCCAACACCCTTGTGGACTATCTTGTTTTTGCCCTCTTCTACGAGCTGCTGCACACTCCCATTGCCGTCAGCCAGTTCGTGGGCTATATGAGCGGAAGCGTCTTTGGATATTTTGTCAACAGCAATGTCACCTTTAAGGAAGGCAAGGGGCGCACTAAGGCCCAGTGGGTGCAGTATCTGGGTGTTGACATTGTGCTCACAGCCCTGTCCGGTGCCTTTATGACATGGGTGGAGAATAATGGCCTGCCCATATATCTCTTCAAGATATTCACTACTGTGGCAGTTGCCCTTATACATTATATAATATACAAGCATTTGGTTTTCAGAATCGGAAAAGAGGAGGATTCCAAACATGATGAATGAAAAGGAACTTATCGCGGTGGCCCGCCTTGCCGCGGAAAATGCCTATGTGCCCTATTCCCACTTCCCTGTGGGTGCTGCCCTTGAATGCCCCGACGGCAAGGTGTTCACCGGCTGCAATGTGGAAAACGCCGCCTACGGAAGCACCATCTGCGCCGAGCGCACCGCCATGTGCAAGGCTGTCAGCGAGGGCTACAGAAAATTCACCAAAATTGCCGTGTGGGGCAAGGGCGATGACTACTGCATGCCCTGCGGAGCCTGCCGCCAGTTCATGAGCGAATTTTCATACGACATGGATGTGATAAGCGCCAGAGGTGACGGGGAATATCTCAAGCATAAACTCTCTGAGCTTATGCCCTTCGCCTTCAACACCGAAAACCTCAACTGAGAGAAAAGGATAAAGCTATGAAAAAAACAAAGAGAATCATTGTGCTGCTGCTGGCGGTAATGATGCTGGCCTGCAACCTCATGCCCGTCTCCGCAGCCTACAACAAGTATTTCAAGGATGTTCCCTATAACGCCTGGTATGTGAAGGAGCTTAATGCCATCATGGACGCTCAGGCGATGATGGGCTCCTATCCCATCATCAACGGCTATGCGGACATCTACGGAAATCCTACCGGAATGTTCGGTCCCAAGGACTCTCTTACGAGAGCGCAGTTCCTGAAGATGATAATGGAGGCCTTCTCCGTTACCGGCGCCAGCCTTGACCTCAGCGACAAGAGCATGGACAAGGAGCATTGGGCGGGCAAGTATTATCTGGCGGCCAAGAAGGAAAACCTGCTGGTTTCTGACGTCTATGTAACCAACGAACTGCTTTTCTCCGGCACGAGAGCCGAGCTGCAGAAGAATATCACCCGCAACGAGATGGCCGTTATTCTGGCTAACCTCCTTACCAACGTTGGCATGGACTCCGTTGTTGAAGTCAAGGGCGCGGAGAGCTACATAAACGACTATAGCTCCATTCCCGAGCAGTACAGAAATGCCGTTGAGCAGGTATACGGCAAAAAGCTGCTGCAGGGCGACAATCTGGGCAATTTCAACGGCAGCAAGAACCTGACCCGTGCCGAGTCAATAATGGTGGTCTACCGCTTCCTCTTCCTCTATAACTTCAACGGCAACGATCTGGCTCCCTTTGCAAAGCGTCCCGGTCAGGCCGAGGAGGTGGAGCCTCTGCCCGAAGACTATGTGCCCTTTGCAAAGCGCTGGCAGGCTATGAGCAAGGCAGATCAGCGAAAGGCACTCTTCGGAGACCCCAACAAGACCTATTTCTACTCCTCCGCTGATGCCGCTCCCTACATGACCGATGTGACCATTCCCATCTGCACCATGGATAAGACCGGCAATAAGTTCGCATCCACCATGACCGTCACTGTCCACAAGGAAGTGGCCAGAGATGTGGCTCTCATCTTCCAGGAGATTTTTGACGATCCCGAGCGTTTCCCCATCTACGGCGGCTGGTCCGTAGGCGGCGCCCGCTTCACCGACACCATGCGCCATAACTGGGGCGTGGCTCTGGACATAAACGCTCTTTATAACTGCGAGTGCTACTACTACCACTGGTCCGGCTGGCAGCAGGTAACCTGCGGCTACGGCTATTACCCCGTGATCCAGGATCAGAGCGCCCTCCAGACCGACAAGCGTCTGAACGGCAACGCAGCCCGTTTCGCAGGCAGCATGACAGGACCCAGCTGGTACTCCATCGGCGGTGCCGAGGGCGAGTATGGCTACAGCGTTGTCAAGGCCTTTGCCAAGTATGGCTGGGGCTGGGGCGGCAACGGCTGGGGCCAGAACTCCAGCGGAAGAGAGAAGTTCGACTTCATGCACTTCTCCATCCAGGCAAACGGCGGCTGATACATATTATAATATTGTACAGTTGACAGGAGATGTCCTTGGGGCATCTCCTGTTTTTTGTATAGTAAAACCACTGGCTGGGCCAGTGGTTCAAAAAAGCCTTTTGGCGATGAAAAAGAAATAAAAACTCCTTTTGCTATAATAGAAGTGCGGTCTGCCAACTGCACAGGAAATAGCAAAAGGAGGACATTCA
>JAZNZM010000279.1:0-4244 GCA_045594965.1 Oscillospiraceae bacterium
GACCTGTTCTCCTGCGACTTTGAGCTGGTGGTGCTGGCCGGGGAGGAGATAAACGACTACCGGGCCGAGGTCAAGGACCGCAACGCCCTGCCCGAGATGGACGGCTACACCTTCGATAACTTCATCGTGGGCAAGAGCAACGAGTACGCCCACGCCGCCGCTCTCTCCGTCACGCGAAACCCCGGCAACAGGGCAAATAACCCCCTTTTCATCTACGGCAACTCCGGCCTTGGCAAGACCCATCTGCTCCTTGCCATCGGCTCCG
The DNA here is from genome assembly GCA_045594965.1 of Oscillospiraceae bacterium. GTDB lineage: Bacteria > Bacillota > Clostridia > Oscillospirales > Oscillospiraceae > SIG459. The sequence goes on from JAZNZM010000279.1 coordinate 266, forward strand.
CCATACATGAGAACGACCCCAAGGCCACCATATGCTACGTCAAGGGCGAGGACTTCACAAACGAGATGGTGCGCTCCATCAAGGAGGGCAACGCGGAGGATTTCCGCCGCAAGTACCGGGGAGTAGACCTTTTCCTCATGGACGATATCCAGTTCATCTCCGGCAAGGAGGCCACTCAGGAGGAATTCTTCCATACCTTCAACAATATCTATGAGGCCGGACATCAGATCGTCATCACCTCCGACCGTCCTCCCATGGACATGATGAAGCTGGACGACCGTCTCCGCACCCGTTTTGAGGGCGGATTGCTTGTGGATGTGCAGCCTCCCGATGTGGAGACAAGAATGGCCATCATCCGCAACAAGGCAGGCCAGCTTGGTATGCATCTGGGCGACAATGTGGTGCAGTATATTGCCGACTGCGTAAAGAGCAACATCCGCCAGATAGAGGGCGTTGTAAAGCGTCTCACCGCTTTCCGTGAGATTCTTGTGGGCGAGATCACCATAGAGACCGTAAACCGCGCCATGAAGGATGTTATCCGCATGGGCAGCTATGTTCCCACCCCCGATGTTATCATCGAGGAGACCGCAAGATATTTCTCCATCAGCCCCGATGAGATCAAGGGACAGCGCAGAAGCAAAAATATCGCCATTGCACGCCATGTGAGCATCTATCTTATACGAAGCCTCATAAACCTCTCTCTCAACGATATAGGCGCGATTTTCGAGGACAGAAACCATGCAACCATTCTCTCCTCCATCCGCAAGATAGAGACTATGATCAAGACCGAGCCGGAAATGAGTGCCACTATAAGAGACATTACCAGCAACATAAACTCCAGACAGTAAGGAAAATCAACTTTCCACAGAGTTTTCAAAGTTTTTAAACAGGCCTGTTGAAGAATGTTTAAAAATATTTATCAACACCTGTCCTGTTTGAAACCGCAAATTTTTCCACTTTTTTATCCACTTTAAAAATCCAGCCGTTTCAGGGCTTTCAGGCACTTTTCCACAAGAAAAGCCGCCTAATACTAAGTCTACTAAATTTTTAAATCTATCTTTCTTTTAAGAGAATATTTTTCTAATTCGGGAGGAAACGAAAATGAAATTCACCTGCATAAAAAGCTCTCTTCAGGCAGCAATAAATATCGCATCCCGCGCAGCCTCTTCCAAAAGCCCCATCCCCGCTCTGGAGGGCATACTCCTTGAAGCCGGTCCTGCAGGACTCAAGCTCACCGGCTATGATCTCAAAAAAGGTATATACACTTCCATAGAGGCCGATGTGGCCCAGCCCGGCAGCATCGTTCTTGGCGCGAAGATATTCGGAGACATAGTCCGCGCTCTTCCCGAGGGTGTTGTCACCGTGAAAAGTGAGGGCGTGAATGTGTCCATCACCTGCGGCAGTTCCGATTTCAAGATTATCGGCACCGACTTCAATGACTACCCCGAGCTTCCCTCCATCGACCGTCACAGCGGCATTTCCCTGCCTCAGAATATTTTGGGCGAGATGATCCGCCAGACCATTTTCGCCGTAAGCGACAACGAAGCCCGCCCTGTTTACACCGGCGAGATGTTCGAGATAGATGGCGGCAGCCTCACTCTTATTGCCGTGGACGGCTACCGTCTGGCTCTCAGAAGAGAGAAGATAGACAAGGAAATGGACAGCTATTCCTTCATAGTCCCCGGAAATGCTCTTTCAGATCTTGAAAAGCTCTGCGGAGACAGCGATGAGGATGTTACCATTGCTCTTGGCAGCAAGCATATTTCCTTCACCATCGGACGCACCGTTATTATCTCCCGCCGTCTGGAGGGCGACTTCCTGAACTACCGCAAGACCGTTCCCTCCACCTTCAATGTGAGAGTGCGCACCGACCGACACGAGCTCCAGCGCACCGTTGAGCGCGTAAGTCTTATTATTGACGACAAGATAAAGAACCCTCTCCGCTGCACCTTTGGTGATAACGAGGTACGCATTGTCTGCTCCACCGCTCTGGGCAAGGCAGAGGACGTTTGCCCCGTGGACGGCGACGGCAAGGGTCTTGAAATAGGTTTCAATAACCGCTACATTCTGGACGCTCTTAAGGCCGCTCCCTCCGAGGAGGTTGACGTGTGCCTGAATACCGGCTCCTCCCCCTGCATCATCAATCCTGCCGACGGCAGCGACAAGTTCCTCTACATGGTTCTGCCTGTAAGACTGAAGGCAGAGTAAGAGAATAAATACCTTACAAGGCTTCCCTTGGGGTAACGAAGTGTCGCCGCGGTAGTGAATGACATGCCGGGGGCATGTCAGAGCCGCGGCGTGACCGAGCCGCAGCGAGACAGCTGGCACGGCGTATGCCGTGACTGATGAGGGTATTTCAAAAAGAGTTTCCCTCATCCGCCCCCTTCGGGGGCACCTTCCCCCAGGGGAAGGCTAAAGAGAAAAGGAGATTTATATAATGGAAGATATCACTATAAGCACCGAATTTATAAAGCTTGATGCTTTTTTGAAGTTTGCCGGAGCGGTTGGCACCGGCGGGGAGGGTAAGATGCTTATCTCCGAGGGCCATGTGCTGGTTAACGATGAGGTCTGCACCATGCGCGGCAAGAAGCTGCGTCCCGGTGACAGAGTGCGCATTGCTGACGACGAGTATCTTGTCAGCGGCAACTGAAAATGAGAGTTGATTCTCTTTCCCTCCGGGGATTCAGAAACTACAGCGAGGCCTTTGTCAGCTTCGATGAGGGTATAAATCTTATCTGCGGCCCCAATGCTCAGGGTAAGACCAATATGCTTGAGGCTGTTTATATGCTCACAGGCGGCCGCAGCTTCAGAACACGCTTTGACAGGGAAATGATAGGCTTCGATGAGCTTTCCGCCGAGATAAAAGCGGAGATTTTCGCCTCGGAGCGGCAGCAGAAGCTGGAGATTTCCCTGCGCAGGGGGCTGAAAAAGGAAATAAAGCTCAACGGAGTGAAAAAACGCTCCGGAGAGCTGGGAGACACATTGAAGGCGGTTTTGTTCTGCCCCGATGATCTGAACCTCATAAAAGAGGGAGCGGCGGCAAGGCGGCGGCTTATGGATATGGCCATATGCCAGCTGCGTCCCGGCTATGCCAGGCTTCTTTCGGATTTTAATAAGCTCTACGAAAACAAAAGCCGAATTCTGAGAGATTATCGGGATGATCCATCCATGCTGGATACTCTGGATGATTTTTCCGACGGTCTTGCAAGGGTGAGCGCCCGCATGATCCGTTACAGAGCCTCCTTTGCCCGACGCCTTGCAGAGATGGCTTTTCCCATACATCGGGAGTTTTCCGGCAGGGGCGAGGAGCTGGGGATAGAGTATAAAACCGTCAGCACCGTCACGGATCCAACAGCCCCGGCAGAGGTAATTTATTATCAGATTCTTGAGCACCAGAAAAGCCACCGCGCCGCGGAGCTTGCCTCCGGCTCCTGTCTCACAGGGGCACATAAGGACGAGCTTGAGATAAGCATAAACGGACAGAGCGCCCGTGCCTTTGCCTCCCAGGGTCAGACCAGAACGGCGGCGCTTAGCATAAAGCTTGCGGAGCGGGAGATTATTCTTGCGGAAACAGGGGAGTACCCCGTGCTGCTGTTGGACGATGTTTTAAGCGAGCTGGATTCACGGCGGCAGGAATTTGTCCTGAACCGCATAGGCAGCGGACAGACCCTTATCACCTGCTGCGAGGACGAGGATATCTCCCGAAGAACGGGAGGCAAGGTTATTTTCGTGGAAGGCGGAAGGGTTTTATAGAAATCACGAAGTGATACCTTACAAGGCTTCCCTTGGGGTAACGAAGTGTCGCCGCGGTAGTGAATGACATGCCGGGGGCATGTCGGAGCCGCGGCGTGACCGAGCCGCAGCGAGACAGCTGGCACGGCGTATGCCGTGACTGATGAGGGAAAAAAGCCAAGTTTTAAGCTATAATTTTCCCTCATCCGCCCCCTTCGGGGGCACCTTCCCCCAGGGGAAGGCTTTA
>JAZNZM010000280.1:0-8519 GCA_045594965.1 Oscillospiraceae bacterium
AGCGCAATCTGAAGGTCACAAAGGCTGAGGAAAACCGTCTTGCATTGGGCTGCGTGGGTGTAAAACGCACTACGGGCCAGCACCCCGGCGGCCTTGTTGTCATTCCTCAGGATATGGATGTTACGGACTTCTGCCCGGTGCAGCATCCCGCCGATGACCCGGAAAGCGACATTATCACCACTCATTTTGAATACCACTGCATGGAGGATAACCTCCTTAAGCTGGACGAGCTGGGTCATGATGACCCCACCATGATACGCATGCTGGAGGACATGACCGGGGTGGATGCCAAGCGCATACCTCTTGACGACCCTGACACCATGGAGATATTCCGCTCTCCGTCTCCTCTGGGACTTCCCGATAATGACCCTGTTATCGGTAAGACCGGAAGTATTGGCATCCCCGAGTTCGGCACGGGCTTCACCCGTCAGATGCTGGTGGACACCCAGCCCGAGGGCTTCGACATTCTGGTGCGTCTTTCCGGCTTTAGCCACGGCACCGATGTGTGGCTTGGCAACGCCAAGGATCTTATAACCTCCGGCACCGCCTCTGTTAAAGAGACCGTGGGCTGCCGTGACGATATTATGCTCTACCTAATTGAAAAGGGTATGGAGCCCAAGATGGCCTTCAAAATAATGGAGGCTGTCCGAAAGGGCAAGGTTAAAAAGGGCGGATTTTCCGAAGGCTGGCGGGAGAAGATGGAGGAACTGGGCGTGCCCGAATGGTATATTGAGTCTCTTGCCAAGATTGCCTACCTCTTCCCCAAGGCACACGCGGTGGCCTATGTTATGATGGCCTTCCGCATAGCCTACTTCAAAGTCCATTATCCACAGGCCTTCTATGCGGCTTATTTCTACCGCCGCAGCCAGAAGAACACCTTTGACGCCGAATGCATGACACAGGGACTTGAGGCTGTGAAAAAGAGGATGAAGGAGATAGAGAACAATCCCAAGCCCACCGCCAACGAAGAAGACCTCTATACCACCCTTGAGGCAGTGTACGAGTTTTATATGCGCGGATTGAGCTTTGCTCCCATCAACCTCTATGAGTCAGATGCCACCAAGTTCCTGCTGGTGGGAGACAAACAGCTGCGTGCGCCCTTTGTCTCCATCTCCGGACTTGGAGAGACCGCTGCAAGAGATCTTGCCGCCTGCACCAAGAAGGGTCTTAGCTTCGTGTCTATGGAGGATGTCTCCGCCGCCTGTCCCAAGGTCAGCCAGACTCATATGGAGATACTGAAAAATCTGGGCGCTCTGGGTGATATGCCCGAGACCAGCCAGATGAGTTTGTTCTGAGCTATATTATTAAAAAATCCCCCGTCATATCGTGCTGATGTGACGGGGGATTGGCTTATTCAAGGCTGATTTTTTCCATGGTGCATAGGGCTTTTATGGTTTCATAGTCGTTCAGCTCATCGGGAACGCGGACGGAAACAGGTGGGGCGTCGAGGGCAAAGATAAGTTCGCCTCTCTCCTCATCATAAATATATCCATCGCTGTCGATTGCAATGCCGCGCTGATTTGAAAGACTGTGAAGGGTATAGGCCTCATCGGTATGGCAGGTGACCATAACTCCGCGGGAATATAAGAGCATCATAAGCTCTGGTGGCGGGGTCAGATGGTCTGCCGGGACGTAGTCCGCCGGCAGATAGTCGGTATGCATGTAGTAGTAGAGAATGGAGCAGTCTGCCAGCACTTCAATCTGAATCAGAACATAGCCGGGAAGAGACTCAGCGTCCGGAGCGTAATAAGAATCAATGTCTGTGTTTTCGCTCAGATAAGAGCTGAGCTCGTCAAGGCTGTGGAAAAGGGGATAAACCGGCTCCGGGTCGGCGATAGGAGCTTCAATTTCAGGACTTTCCACGGAAACTCTGTTTTCTTCAGGGGACGGGTCGGAGGGAAGCTCCGCTTCCCCGGCATGTGAGCATCCGGTAATGAGCGAGAGAAGGAGTATAAAAAGAACGGGGAAATGAAGATTCTTTATCATAAATAATCATCTGCCTTTCTCCGGAAGCGTGAGCTTCTGATATATGTATTTATTTATACATAGATAGACGGGAAAAACAAGGAAAAGTTCCCGCCTCCGACATAAATCGACAAATATGTTGAGTAAACCTCCGAAATCGACACAATCTGTCGATATTTTCATGCTTTCATATTATTGTAAGAAAATGCAATATATGTTAGTATTGTTCAGGGACAACACACAAAATATGGGGTGATGAGAGATGGAAAGGCCTGTCAGCGTGATGCTTGCAGACTCCTCGGAAAGCTTCAGAAAGATCCTTGGGGAGCTTATTGATGCTGAGGAGGATATGTTCGTGGCGGCCTGCGCTGAAGACGGAGCAGAGGCAGCGAGACTTGCGGAGGAACTGAAGCCCGATGTGTTTATAACGGAGCTGCTTTTGCGTGAAATCGAGGGAATTGCCTTGTTAAAGCGATTGAAGGACAAAGCGGCAATGCCCTATACCATAGTTGTAACGAGCTTCTTTAACGATAAAGTGGCAGAGCTTGCAAGCGAGCTTGGGGTGGCAAGATTCTTCCCGAAGCCCTGCAGAATATCCGCACTCATTGAATCCGTGAGAGCCTCCAGGTTTGAGGGTAGGGAAGAGGATACTTCGAAAGCCCGAATCCTTCGTGCGGAAAAGGAGAGACGGATCGACGATGCTCTTTTGCAATGCGGATTCAACCCCTATGCTCTGGGTTGGGGATACACCAAGGCAGCCTTGCTGGCCGCTGAAGAGGACGAGAGCAGGCTGGAGGGCGTTACGAAGGACCTTTATCCGGAGCTTGCCCGCCGTTTCGGTACAAGTCCCGGCAATCTTGAGAGATGCATAAGAAGCGCCATTGAAAGGGCATGGCGCGAGGGTGACGGTGCAGCAAGGGAAGAGTGGTTCGGCCCCGAGCTGGCTCCAATGCTCGGAAAAAGACCCGGTAATGCCAGATTTCTGAAGCTCATGCTGGAAAGACTGAAAAAAAACGTCTGTAATTGAAGAATAATGTGAAATTATACCCCCTGCCGCATCTGCGGCAGGGGGATTGCGCATAAAAGGGGGCGTAGGGGCCGGACACCCGGCCGCCCCCTGGGGCTATGCTGACATAGCTTCTCTGAAACAGAAGCGGCAGATGAACCCATTGCCCGGTTTTATATATCGAAAAAAAAGTTTAAAAATATTTGACGAAATGTGTTGCAATTTCGGCAGAGAGGAATATAATATGCTTGTTTAGTAAAACGAGACAAAAAGTTTAGTATGGCGAAACGGAGGAAACGGGTATGGACATCGGAAGCCGAATAAAACATCTTCGAAAACAGAAGGGGCTTACGCTGGAGGAGCTTGCCAGCCGCAGCGAGCTGAGCAAGGGCTTTCTCTCCCAGCTTGAGCGCAATCTTACATCCCCCTCCATTGCCACGCTGGATGATATTCTTGAGGCTCTGGGAAGCAGTCTTTCGGAATTTTTCCGCGAGGACAAGGACGAACGCTATGTTTTCCGCAAGGCGGATTTTTATGTGGATGAGCGGGATACCCACACAGTGAACTGGATAGTTCCTAACTCCCAGCGCCACCGCATGGAACCGGTGCTTATCGAGCTGCCTGCAGGGGGCAAGAGCTTTGAAATGGCACCTCATGACGGTGAGGAGTTTGCCTATGTGCTTGAAGGCAGCGTGACACTGTGCTGCGACGGCAAGAGCTACGCTGTGCGCAAGGGTGAAACCTTCTACCTTCAGGGCAAGAGCTTCCACTATATTCTCAACGAACGCAAGAACCCCGCCAAGGTGCTGTGGGTTTCAACTCCCCCACTTTTTTAAGGAGGACATATAAATTGGAAGAGAGAAAAAAGCTTATTCAGCTTAAAAATATAACCAAGAGCTGGGAGGACGGACAGGTAGTTCTGGACGATATTTCCCTTGATATTTATGATAATGAATTTATAACCCTTCTGGGTCCCTCCGGCTGCGGAAAGACCACCACTCTGCGTCTTATAGGTGGCTTTGAGCAGCCCAACGAGGGCGACATTATCTTTATGGGTAAGCGCATCAACGATGTGCCTCCCCATAAGCGCAATGTCAACACCGTTTTCCAGAAGTACGCTCTTTTCCCCCATCTCAATGTGTTTGAAAATGTGGCCTTTCCTCTCCGTGAGAGAAAGCTGCCCAAGGCTGAGATAGAGGAAAAGGTCACCGAGATGCTGCGCCTTGTTATGCTCACCGGCTTTGAGCACCGTTCCGTCACACGTCTTTCCGGCGGGCAGCAGCAGCGCGTTGCCATAGCAAGAGCACTGGTCAACCACCCCAAGGTGCTCCTTCTGGACGAGCCTCTGGGCGCTTTGGATCTTAAGCTTCGCAAGGATATGCAGCAGGAGCTGAAGAAGATCCAAAAGGCCACCGGCATTACCTTCGTCTTTGTCACCCATGATCAGGAGGAAGCTCTCAGCATGTCCGACACTATCGTTGTCATGAGCGAGGGCCGCATTCAGCAGATAGGCACTCCCACCGATATATACAACGAGCCTGAAAACGCCTTTGTTGCGGACTTCATAGGCGAGAGCAATATTGTTGACGGTATCATGCTCTCCGACTATAAGGTGTCCTTCTCCGGCCACACCTTTGACTGCGTGGATGCGGGCTTCGGCCGCCGTGAGAGCGTGGACGTTGTTGTTCGCCCCGAGGATGTGGATATAGTTCCCCTTGAAAAGGGTATGCTGCAGGGCGTTGTCACCTCCGTCACCTTCATGGGTGTCCACTATGAGATAATCGTGGATATCGGGGGCTTCAAGTGGATGATACAGACCACCGACTACTGCGGTGAAGGCGAGCATATAGGCATTTATATCGAGCCTGAGGCCATACATGTTATGAAAAAGAGCGAATATTCCGGTATGTTCGGCGACTACTCCTCCTTCTCCAACGAGTTGGACGAGCTTTCAGACGCGGAAAGCGAGATGGAAGAATGAGGAGAAAACGAACCGAAAGGGAGATAAGGGAGTTTCGGGCCCGCCACGGCCTTATGGCTCCCTATACCCTCTGGGCCGCGCTTTTTATAGTTGTGCCCCTTATTTTCGTGGCATACTACGCCTTTACGGACAATAATTTCAGGTTTACCTTTGATAATATCACCCGCTTTTTCACAGCCACCAGCGAGATTATAAACGAGGACGGCAGCACAAGCGAGGTGCTGACCTATATCGTCATTTTCCTCCGCAGCCTTAAGCTTGCGGTTATATCCACTCTTATCTGCCTCCTTATGGGCTATCCCATTGCCTACATAATGGCCCGTGCCCCTGAGAAGGCCCAAAAGACCATGATGACCCTCATCATGATACCCATGTGGATGAACTTCCTTATCCGCACCTATGCATGGATGACCATTTTGCAGGACACCGGCATACTCAACGGTATACTGGCCTCCGTGAATCTGGGACCTGTCCACATTATAGGCACCGAGGCGGCGGTTGTTATCGGCATGGTGTATGACTACTTCCCCTATATGATACTGCCCATCTATTCCATTATGGCGAAGATGGATACAAAGCTTCTTGAGGCCGCCAGAGATCTGGGCTGCAGCGGTGTAAGCGTGCTGAAGAGAGTAATATGGCCCCTGAGTCTCCCCGGTGTTATATCCGGTGTGACCATGGTGCTCATTCCCTCTATCTCCACCTTCTATATTTCCCAGAAGCTCGGCAACGGCAAATTCTTCCTGATAGGCGACGCCATTGAGGGACAGTATGTGGCCAATAATCTCCACTTTGCCGCGGCCATCGCTTTCATCCTTATGATAATACTTCTTGTGGGTATGGCAGTGATGAAGTATTTCGTGAATAAGAAGACCTATGGAGGTGCCGCATGAAAATAGCCTCCAGAATTTATACTGTAATAATATTCGTATTTCTTTTCGCGCCCATTGCAATTCTGCTGATTTTTTCCTTCAACGAAGCCAAGAGCCTTTCCGTGTTCTCCGGCTTCTCCCTGAAATGGTATCAGGAGCTTTTCCGTGACAGCGAGACTTTGGGTGCAGTAAAAAACACCCTGATCCTTGCAACCTCTGCCGCTCTTATCTCCACCGTTATGGGCACTGCCGCCAGCGTGGGCATCAATAAGCTCCGTTCCCGCTGGTACAGAGCAGCCATGGATCAGGTGACCAATATCCCCATGATAAACCCGGAGATAATAACCGGTATCAGCCTTATGCTGATGTTCGTTTTTGTGGGAAGACTATTCGGAGCCACCAGTTCCCTGAGCTTCTGGACAATGCTTATTGCCCATATAAGCTTCTGCCTGCCCTATGTCATTCTGCAGGTGCTGCCAAAGCTGCAGCAGATGGACCGCTCACTGCCGGAGGCTGCCATGGATCTGGGCTGCACACCTATCAGAGCCTTTTTCAAGGTGGAACTGCCGGAAATCATGCCCGGTGTTGTCACAGGCATGATAATGGCCTTTACCATGAGCCTTGACGACTTTGTAATAAGCTACTTCACCTCCGGCAACGGCTTCCAGACCCTGCCCATCAGCATCTACAACATGACCAAGAAAACGGTCACTCCAAAGATGTATGCCCTTGCCACACTTATCTTCTTCGTTATCCTTGCTCTGCTCCTGCTCAGCAATCTTTCCGATAACGACGAGGCCAGAGCCGCAAGAGCCATTCGCCGCAGCCGCCGCGCCGCAAGGAAGGCAGAGAGAATGGTGCGCAAGAGCCGCGAGCCTGTGGAAAATCCTGTCCGCAAGATTGTTCTGCCTGTTATAGGCGCCGTTGCCATTATCGCCGTATGCGTAAATGTATTTGCGGGCCGGGAGACACTTGAGCTGAACGTGTATAACTGGGGCGAATATATCTCCGACGGCAGCGAGGGCAGCTTTGACACCATAGACGAGTTTGAGGATTGGTATAAGGAGACCTACGGCCGGAAGATAAAGGTGAATTATACCACCTACGCTTCAAACGAGGATATGTACAACAAGATTTCCTCCGGAGCTGTCAGCTATGATGTCATAATTCCCTCGGACTATATGATTCAGCGCATGATAAATGAGGATATGCTTCTGCCCGTAAACTTTGATAATATCCCCAATTATCAGTATATCGACGAGAGCTTCCGCGGACTCTACTACGACCCGGACAATCTCTACACCGTGCCCTATGCCTACGGCATCATAGGTATTATCTATGACGCCAATGTGGTGGATGAGGCCGACACCGGAAGCTGGGATCTGCTGTGGAATCCAAAGTACGCAAACCAGATTCTTCAGTTCAACAATGCCCGTGACGCCTTCGGCACTGCCATGTATAAGCTGGGCCTGGATGTGAACACCACCGACCACGGGGCATGGGATGCCGCCTTTGAAGAGCTTCGCACCCAGCTTCCTCTGGTGAAGAGCCGTGTAATGGACGAGATTTACAACATGATGGAGGCGGGCGAGGCCTCCGTGGCCGCCTACTACGCCGGTGACTACTTCACCATGCGTGATGCTCAGGCGGAAAATGTGGATCTCAGATTCTATTACCCCGAGCCTACAAACTACTATATTGACGCCATGTGCATTCCTGCCTGCTGCGAGAATAAGGAGCTTGCGGAGATATTCATAAACTATATGCTCTCCGAGGAACCCGCTGTGGCAAACGCAGAGTACACCTGCTACGCATCTCCCAACAGCCTTGTATATACAAGCGAGACCTATATCGAGGATATGGGAGAAGAGGCCATGGCTGTGCTCTATCCCAAGATGGAGGATTTCTCAGAGCTGTATAATACCTATGCCTACCGCAATCTTGGCACAGATATGCTGGACTACCTCAATACCCTCTGGGAGAATCTGAAGATAAACTAAAAAAAGGGGCGGCCTCGCCGGCCGTCCCTGAATTTGTGCTCCGGCGAATACGCAGCCGGGCCGACCGGGTGTCCGGCCCCTACAGAAATGAGGCAGATTTATCGTAGGAGCGGGACACTGGCCCGCCCGGCAGCAAAACTGAGAAAAATGCAACAGAGTTGGGCGAACCCGTAGTCAGCCACGACAAGCATCCGTAGGGCGCGACGACCTCGGCGCGCCGCGGGAATCCGCAGAATCTGTTATAGGGAGATTACTATGACCATCCTCTATCACGACAACGAAATAGTCGTCTGCATAAAGCCTGTGGGTCTCGATTCGGAAAAGGATGTGCCCGAGGCCTTGAAAGCTCAGCTCGGCGGCGAAATATTCACCCTCCACCGTCTTGATAAAAATGTGGGCGGTGTGATGGCCTGTGCCCGTACGAAAAAAGCTGCTGCCCAGTTCTCACGTATGATTCAGGAAGGACAGCTCGTTAAGGAATATGTGGCTCTTGTCCACGGTCAGCCGCCTGAAAGCGGAGACTGGGAGGACCTTCTTTGGAAGGATTCCTCCAGAAACAAAGTGTATGCGGTAAAGCGTCAGCGTGCAGGGGTTAAAAAGGCACGCCTTGAATACCGCCGCCTCAGCTGCGGTGAAGAGAGCCTTGTGCGCGTAAGACTCCACACAGGCCGCAGCCACCAGATAAGGGTGCAGTT
>JAZNZM010000281.1:0-10250 GCA_045594965.1 Oscillospiraceae bacterium
TGTAGGTGTCGGTGTTGGTGTGGGAGTCGGGGTAGGTGTTGGGGTTGGTGTAGGGGTCGGTGTCGGGGTAGGGGTTGGTGTGGGTGTCGGAGTTGGGGTCGGTGTAGGAGTAGGCTCGGGAGTCACTTCGTTTTTCTGCCACTTGGCGGTGACATAGAGGTTTTTGCTGACCCCGGTCTCAGCCGTGAGCAGTTCCCCGTTCTCTGTCATCCAGCCAAGGAGCGTATATCCCTCCCTGCTTGCGGAGGGAAGAGTGCCGTAAGCGCCGCCGGACTTGTAGCAGTTGATCTTTCTGCTGACGCTGCCGCCGTTGCCGCTGCAGATAAGCCAGTTCCAGCCCTCGGCAGTGTCGCTGTAGTCCCCGTAGAGGAACATCTTTGCCTCGATAATGCGGCGTGTGAGCAGCCCCTCCACCACAGCGGTGCCCACATGGCACCATGCTGCAAATGCGGAAACTATGTCCTCATCGGAGTAGTTTTCGGCACCGTTTATTATCATGGTGGGAAGAGTGTTGTTCCTGTTCAGCCAGCTTCCGCCCAGATTATAGGTCATGGCGCACATGGCATCGAACTGGCTTTGAGTGAGATCGGCGCCGTAGCGTTTCGCAAAGGTCTTTACCTCGGAGGCGAAAAGATCCATTTTCTCCCGAAGCAGCTCCTCGCCCTTGGCCTCGTCAATGCCATTGGGAAATTCATACTGTCCGCAGGAGCAGCCATAGCCTATGTACCAGCCGTAGCCGTCGGTGTAGGCAAAGGAGCGGAAGCCCTCGCCGTCTTTTATGTATTCAACAAGCTCATCTGAGTATGTCATTTCGGTGTCTGCGGCCTGTGCGCTCATGGGGAACAGCCCCACAAGCATGGCAGCGACCAGCAAAAGGGGTAAAAAGCGTTTTTTCATAAGTACCTCTTTTTGTCACAAAATTTCGACTTTTATCATTATACATGAAAAAGCATCATATTCGCAAGCTTTTCGCCCTGCCAATTGCTGGTTTTGGGGCAAAAGCACAGCATAATCACCAAAACTTTAAAATAAGCAAAAAAAGCCCTTTACTTTAACTCGCTAATGTGCTATTATGATGCCGAAATAAATTCCCCATGGAGGTACATATCATGAAAAGAATAATAGCCATTTCTCTGGCTCTCCTGCTTATGCTCAGCCTTTGCGCCTGCGGCGGCAAGGGCGGCGGTGACAAGCTCATCGTGGGCTTCGATGCCGAGTTCCCTCCCTTCGGCTTTGTGGCTGCCGACGGCAGCTATGACGGCTTTGATCTGGCCATGGCCGAGGAGCTGTGCAAGCGTCTCGGCTGGGACTTTGAGGCTGTTCCCATTGACTGGACCCAGAAGGACAACGAGCTGAAGGCCGGCAACATAAACTGCATCTGGAACGGCTTCACCTGCACCGGACGCGAGGATCTCTACACCTGGTCCGACCCCTATGTGGATAACTCCATCGTTGTGGTTGTGAAGGCCGACAGCGGCATTGCCACTCTGGCCGATCTGGCAGGCAAGACCGTTATGGCTCAGGGCGCATCCTCCGCAGCGGACGCTCTTAACGGAGAGGACGCCGCCGCTCTGAAAGCCAGTCTCAAGGAGATAATCGAGCTGCCCGACTATAACAGCGGCTTCATGGAGCTGAATCAGGGCACTGTTGACGCCGTGGCAGCCGACCTTGGCGTTGCTCAGTTCCAGATCGCCAACAACAGCGGCGAGTATATCATTCTGGAGGAGCCTATCTCCACCGAGCAGTATGCCGTTGGCTTCCTCCTCGGCAACACCGAGCTGCGCGATGCCGTGAATGCCGAGCTGAAGAAGATGGCCGAGGACGGCACCATGCTGGAGATTGCCCAGAACTATGTGGACGCAGGTCTCGTTATTGAGAGCCTCTGCATGCTGGACTAAATCTGTCGCAAGATGTATAATGAGGGCGGGAAGCTTTTGCTTCCCGCCCATTCCTGCTGAAATGAGGATTTATATATGACCATACAAACCATGCTGATGCTTCTGAGCAAGGGCTTTCTCATCACCCTTGCCATCTTTGCCCTCACCATTGTGGGCAGCATTCCCCTGGGCATCATCGTATATTTCGGGCGAGTAAGCAAGATCAAGCCCATACGCTGGATAATAAATGTGTATATCTCCATCATGCGCGGCACTCCCCTTATGCTGCAGCTGATGGTGGTTTTCTACGGCCCCAACCTTCTTTTCGGTCTGAGCGTCCCCTCCCAGTGGCGCTTCATGGCCTGCATCCTGGCTTTTGTCATCAACTATGCCGCCTACTTCGCCGAGATATTCCGCGGCGGCATTGAGTCCATATCTCCCGGCCAGTATGAGGCCGCAGAGGTGCTGGGCTACACAAAGAGCCAGACCTTCATGAAGATAATCCTGCCCCAGATGGTGAAAAACTGTCTGCCCAGCGTGACCAACGAGGTTATCACTCTGGTAAAGGACACCTCTCTCGCCTATGCCATAGGCACCGTGGAGATATTCACACGGGCAAAGCAGATAGTCACCGCTCCCAACATCAGCTTCCACAGCATGCTCCCCTTCCTTGTTGCGGGCATTTTCTACTATGTTTTCAACTATATTGTGGCCTTTATCATGGAGCGCATCGAAAAATCCATGGACTATTACCACTAAGGAGGCGAAGCAATGATACTTGAAATGAAGGATATCAAAAAGAGCTTCGGCTCTCTTGAAGTTCTCAAGGGCATCTCCCTCAGCGTTGAGAAGGGTGAGGTTGTTTCCATCATCGGCCCCTCCGGCAGCGGCAAAAGCACCCTCCTGCGCTGCGCCACCTTTCTTGAGACAGTGGACATGGGACGGATAGCTTATCTTGGCAAGCCTGCTGTCAGCACAGACGAAAAGGGCAAAGCACAGTATGTTGCCCCTGGGGAGCTTCGTAAAATGCGCAGCTGCTACGGTCTCGTTTTCCAGCAGTTCAACCTTTTCCCCCACTACACCGTTCTGAAGAACATCACGGACGCCCCCATCAATGTGCTCAAGCGCCCCAAAGATGAAGTCATAGCAGAGGCAATGGCTCTCCTTGAGAAAATGGGTCTTGAAGACAAGGCCGATGCCTATCCCTGCCAGCTCTCCGGCGGCCAGCAGCAGCGCGTTGCCATCGCCCGCGCCCTTGCCATGAAGCCCGACATACTCTTCTTCGATGAGCCCACCTCCGCTCTTGATCCCGAGCTGACCGGCGAGGTGCTGAAGGTTATCAAGCAGCTGGCCGAGGACGACATGACCATGGTCATCGTCACCCATGAAATGCCCTTTGCCAGAGCCGTCAGCGACCGCGTGATCTTCATGGCCGAGGGTCACATCGTTGAGCAGGGTCCCCCGGAGGAGGTATTTGCCGCACCCAGAGAGGAGCGCACCCGTCAGTTCCTCCAGAACTACCAGAGCTGAAATATGATAAAATACATCCTTGCCGACCCCACCGGCAACATGACTGTGCTGGTTGAAAGCGCCGTAGCCCCTCAGCTCAGACAGGCCGTGGCTGCCGCCATTATGGCAGCGGAGCCTGATGCCGAGCAGCTGGGCTTCATCTGTTCCCCCGCAAAGGGCGCGGACATCGGGCTGTATATGGCCGGGGGAGAATTCTGCGGCAATGCCTGTCTCTCCGCGGCAGCATACTGCCTGCGCCAAAGAGGCGAGGAAGAGGGAAAGCTGCTTGTGGACATAAGCGGTTCAGACAGGCCCGTTTCCGTGGAGATAAGAAAAGAGCCCGACGGCAGCTATTCCGGCGCCGTGGACATGCCCCTGCCCCTTGAAATAAGCAGTGCGGACGGCTTCACGCTGGTGAAATTTCCCGGCATAAGCCATTTGATCCTGTCGGAAAAAATGTCCCCTGCCGAAGCGGAGGAAATGATAGTTCCCCTTTGCCGGCGTCTGGGCGCCGAGGCTCTCGGGCTTATGCTCTTCGATCCCGAGGCCTGTACCCTGCGGCCTCTTGTATATGTTCCGGGGGCAGCCAGCCTTTTCTGGGAACGCTCCTGCGCCAGCGGCACTGCCGCCGTGGGCGCGGCAATGGCAGCGGAACATGGCAGAAGCATTTCCCTCAGCCTCGGTCAGCCGGGAGGCACTCTCAGCATAGAGGCCCTCTGCAGTGATGGCAGACTCAGTTTTCTCCGTCTTGGGGGCAGTGTTAGCTTTATGCCGGAGAAAATTACCGAAATCTGAAAAAATTTTGGTCATTGCACTTGAATTGCTTACAATTCTTATGTATTATTTATTGGCACGCAGAGCAGAAGCTCCGCGTGCCGAAATTTGTTTACAGGAGGCGCGGACATGAAAAGAATACTGTCCCTTATGCTCGTGGCCGCCCTTTGCTTCGGGCTCGCGGGCTGCGGCAAGGAGCAGATAGGCTCCTTTACGGTGCTGGAGGAGATAGGCACAAAGGAATATGCCGCCATATACCGCAGCGATGATGTTATTCCCGAACTTGTGGAGGCCGCGATCAGCTCTCTGGCAGCTTCCGGCTCACTGCAGCGTCTTGCCGGCAACTGGCTTGGCAGCACCGAATACATCAAATTCGAGGGCGACTTTGCCGCTCTTGGCAACATTGAGGAGATGCCCCCCGCCCGCACCCTTATCATCGGAGTGGACACCGATTCTCCCCCCTTCGCCTACACAAGCGGCGGGGAGACCGTGGGCTTCACCGTGGATCTTGCCAAGGCCATAGGCTCTGTCATCGGCTGGGATGTGAAGATCATTCCCGTGAGAAGCGCGGATATACCCACCCAGCTGTCATCCGGCAATATCGACTGCGCTCTGGGCTTCTCCCCCATGTGCGTTGACCCGGAGAAGTATGTTGTAGGCACCGTTCTCATGGAGAGCGAGATAGTCATTGCCGTTCCCGAGGGCAGCGATGTGCGCAATATCCGCCGCATCCGCGGAGAGCGTATAGGCACCATAAGCGACCCCGCCCTTGAAGATGCCATCACCGCCCACAGCAAGATAAGCAAGCATTCCGACGGCGCCACCGTATATGTCACTCCCCCCAGATGCATTTCTGCCATGGAAAACGGCTGGTGCGTGGCAATAGTCATGGATGTGCTCATGCTCAAGGCCTACGCCAGCAGCTACCGCCCCGTAACAAACAATCCCGGAGACATTCTCTTTGACTTTGATTGATATATTCCAAAAACGCTGTGTGAGCTTTGCTCACACCGCGTTTTTTCATATACTTTTGTTATACTTTTGTTACTGCGAAGCTGTTCAGCGTGCCGCGAAAAATTCTTCTATCTCGGCCCTTGCGCAGTTTACGGAGCCTTGGGCGAAGAAGGGCTTTCCGCCGCCTCTGCCTCTGAGAGCCGAGTTCATCTCCTTCACGAGAGAGCGAAGGTCGCCCTCCTTCTTTCCAAGGGCATACTTATAGCCCTCGCCGTCGCCGCCGGAGAACACGGCACAGCGTCCTGTGCACTGCTGCATAACAGCATCTGCCAGACGGCGGACACCGTCGGAGGAAAGCCCCTCCTCGAAAATCAGAACATCCTTATCCCCTGCGTATTGGCCTGCAATCTGGGCAAAAACACGGTTTTCCATGCCAACAAGCCTGTAGGAAGTCCCTGCAAGCTCAGCCTGCAGCCGCTTCACCGCATCGGAAGTTGCATCATACTTCGCGGAAAGAGCCGCTCCAACTGCAGCGTTCTGATCCACAGCTGTGCTTACATACTCATAGGCGCGCTTGCCGGAGAGCATTTCGATGCGGACACCCTCACGGAAGGGGTGGACGCTGAGAAGCTTGATAAGACCGATTTCTCCGGCGCTTTTCACATGGATGCCGCAGCAGGCGCAGATGTCCACACCGGGACACTCAACAATGCGCACATCTCCGCTCAGCTCCTTTTTGCTTCTGTAGGGCAGGGAGGCGAGTTTTTCGGCATCCGGCCAGCTGACATTGATGGGTCGGTTTTCCCAGATAACAGCGTTGGCCTTTGCCTCTATCTCCCGAAGCTCCTCTCCGCTGATAATGCAGTTGAAGTCTATGGTGACGGTGTCCCGTCCCATGTGGAAGCCCACATTGTCGCAGCCGAAGCGCTCATGGATAAGACCGCTGACTATGTGCTCGCCGGAGTGCTGCTGCATAAAATCAAAACGGCGGCCATAATCTATTCTGCCCTCCACCTCGTCACCTGCATTGAGAGGCTTGTCGCAGTAGTGGATCACCACGCCGCCCTTTTCATGGGTGTCACTGACTCTCACACCGCCAAGAACGCCGCTGTCCCCGGGCTGGCCTCCCCCCTCGGGATAAAAGGCACTGCGGTCCAGAACTACTTCCCAGTCTTTTTTGCCCTGCCTGCATTCCACAACACGGGCCTTGAAGGAGCTCATATACGCGTCCTGATAATAGAGTTTTTCTGTCATGTAAATTGCCGCCCTTTCCGTGCTTACCAAAATAAAATCGAAGCGGAAAACGCAATGCCGTTTCCCGCCCCAACTTTGCTGTATAATCAGAATATGATTGGTGAATATTTGGTGACCTCGCCCTCGGCGTCCTTCAGTATGAAGTCGCCCATTTCAGAGGCCAGAGAGAAGGCATAGATTTCCTCGCCGCTCTCGAATACGAATCGCACCATAGTGCTTCCGTCGCTCTGCTCAAGAAGACTGCAGCTGCCGCTGGACACAAGTCCGTCGGTGCTGATGCGTCTCGCGCTGCCCTGACCGTCGAAGCTGAGTCTGCTTCCGTCCTCGCCCTCAAAGTCTCCCACAAGGAAACCTGTGATATCCCTTGAACCGGAAACCGAGCTGGGCATGGAAAAAGCCGCTTCGTTATATTTAATATTTTTATTCTCAACATCGTCAAAGCCGCCGTTCAGGCTGACGACCAGCAGTACCACCATACATACGGCGAGCACGCCAAAAGCAAATTTTTTCATTTGCAAAGCTCCAAACCGTCAAAAAACACGAAATATAGATGCCGAGCGGATACTCCACCCCAATATCTCCTGTATTATAATACAAGGTATTGCATTATGCAAGCATATTTTGTGTTTTTTGAAGGAAAATAATACAAAATATGGCGAAGATATGGGGTCAAAAGCCCCCCTCTCCGCCATATTTTGAATATTTTCAGCTCTGTTTCACAGCAATTGCATTTTATACAATATATCCGCCGCCAAGCACCTGTTCACCACTATAGATAACGGCAGCCTGCCCTCTTGCAGGGGCGCGGAGGCTCTCATCGGTGACGGCTCTGACAATATCACCCTCAACATAAACCGTGCATTCGGGGCATTCCCACTTGGTATGGCGCACCTTTACGCTGCCCCGTATGGGCTCGGTAGGCTCGTCAATAAGCCAGTTGAAGTCTCTTATTCTGACCTCGAATTTGAAAAGCTCCTCCCAAAGAGCCAGAATGATCTCGTCGGTTTCCGGGCATATTTCCGCCACATAGAGCTTGCGCCCGTTATAAAGTCCCGGTATGCGCTGCCCCACCGTCCAGCGGTGGATTCCCTGATGGCGGCCTATGACCTCGCCCCCGAATATGAAGCTGCCCTCACCGGGCACCTCTGCGCGGCGGCCTATCCAGCCTATATAGTCCTTGTCGGGAATGAAGCATATCTCCATGCTGTCGGGCTTGGCTGCAACGGGTATGCCGAATTCTCTGGCCATGGCGCGGACCTCCGCCTTTTCAAACTCTCCCAAGGGCAGCAGCAGCCGCTCCACCTGCTTCTTTTTCAGGCGGCAGAGCATATAGCTCTGGTCATTGCCGGAATGGGCCTTGTAAAGACCGCCGTCCACAGTCCGCGCATAGTGTCCCGTGGCGATATATTCCGCCCCCAGCTCGTCGGCTCTCTTCAAAAGAGCGTCAAACTTCACAGCCGGGTTGCACATTATGCAGGGATTGGGAGTCTCCCCCCGGAGATAGCTCTCCAGAAAGGGGCGGCAGACCTTGTCCTCCAGCTCTTCGGATATGTCCAGAACATCCAGCTCCACTCCAAGAAACTCCGCCGTAGCATAGGCATCGCCCCGGGCCTCGGGAGAGCCTATGTCCAGATAGAGGCCCCGTACCGTGTGTCCGTCCTTTTGCAGAAGTCTCGCCGCCACGGCAGAATCAACGCCGCCGCTGAGACCCAGAATCACAGTGCTCATTTTTGCCTCTCCTCTCACTTGTTGTTCTCAAGATAGACCATAAGGGCCGCGATGTCAGCAGGAGAAACTCCCGATATGCGGCTTGCCTGACCGAAACTGCGGGGGCGTATGCGTCCCAGCTTCTCCCTTGCCTCAAGGCGCAAGCCTATAACACCTGAATAATCTATGTCCCCGGGCAGAAGCCGCTTTTCAAGACGGGTGAATTCCTCCACCTGCTTCATCTGGCGGCGGATGTAGCCCTCGTATTTTATGCGGATCTCAGCCTGCTCCCAAACCGCCTTCGGCAGCTCCGGACGGTCCTTGTCAAAGGGAGCCAGCGCGGCATAGCCTATCTGGGGACGGCGGATAAGATCCGCAAGGGATGAGCCGTTGAGTACGGCAGCTGTGCCCCTCTCCTCAAGGAAGCGGTTAAGCTCCCCGCTGGGTGCAAGGCCGCTGTGCTCAAGGCGGTAAATCTCCCTGCTTACGGCGGCATACTTGACCTTCACCTCATCAAGACGCTCATCGCTGACAAGACCCACTCTGTTGCCTATATGGGCAAGGCGCTCGTCCGCGTGGTCCTGACGGAGAATCAGACGGTAGTCGGTGCGGGAGGTCATCATGCGGTAGGGTTCCTCCGTGCCCTTGGTGACAAGGTCGTCGATCAGGGTGCCTATATATCCGTCACTGCGCTGCAGCACCATGCTCTCCCGTCCCAGAATCTTCATTGCGGCATTTATGCCTGCCACCAGACCCTGAGCGGCGGCCTCCTCATAGCCCGAGGAGCCGTTGAACTGACCGGCGCCGTAAAGGCCGCTGACAGCCTTGGTCTCAAGAGTGGGGTAAAGCTCCGTAGGGTCTATGCAGTCATACTCTATGGCATAGGCGCAGCGCATCATCTCCGCGTTCTCAAGACCGGGTATGGAGCGCATCATACGAAGCTGCACCTCCTCGGGCATGGAGGAGGAGAAGCCCTGAATATACAGCTCCTCGGTGGCAAGACCCATAGGCTCCACGAAAAGCTGGTGACGGGGCTTATCCGGGAAGGTCATCACCTTGGTCTCTATGCTGGGGCAGTAGCGTGGGCCAACACCCTCTATCACACCGGAATAGATGGGGCTGCGGTGGAGATTTTCCCTTATGGCCCCGTGGGTCTCTCCATTGGTGTAGGTCAGGTAGCACACACGGCTGTTTTCAAGGCTTGAAGGGTCTGTACGGAAGGAGAAGGGTTCTATTACCTCGTCTCCCGGCTGTATCTCCATTTTGGAGTAGTCCACGCTTCTTGCATTCACTCTGGGAGGTGTGCCTGTCTTGAATCGGCGCAAAGGCAGACCCAGAGCCTCAAGACAGCCGCTGAGAGGTCCGGCGGCAGCAAGCCCGTCGGGACCTGAGTCCTGCACCACCTCGCCCACTATGGTCTTGCCCCGAAGATAGGTGCCTGTGGCAATTATCGCGGCATCGCAGCGAAACCTTGCCCCCGTGGCGGTGGTGACGGAGCACACTCTTCCATTCTTCACTCCGATATCCACCACCTCTGCCTGCTTCACTCGGAGATTGGGCTGCAATTCAAGAGTGTGCTTCATGATCTCCTGATACCTTCTCCTGTCGCACTGGGCGCGGAGAGAGTGGACCGCAGGACCCTTGCCCCTGTTCAGCATGCGGTACTGTATGGCGGCCTTGTCGGCAGCTATGGCCATCTCTCCTCCAAGGGCGTCGATCTCACGTACCAGATGCCCCTTGCCCGTGCCGCCTATTGCAGGGTTGCAGGGCATATTTCCTATGGCATCCAGATTTATGGTGAAGATAATTGTATCAAGTCCAAGTCGTGCCGCAGCCAGCGCAGCTTCGATTCCTGCATGTCCCGCGCCTATTACGGCCACATTGCATTTGCCTGCCTCATATATGGGCACGCCTCCGGGAAGGCTGCTTTTCTCAGGCTCTGCCCCCCTGCGCCCATCGGAGGGCTTTGGGGAACCTTCGGGAATAGCGTAGCTTCTTCCGAAACGGATCACACCCTCTATATAGCCATTGGCGCAGTAAAACTGCACACGCCTGGGGCTTATGCCCCAGCTTTCCGCCGCTTCTTTTGCGCTGATATATCCTTTAAGCATTATTATCACCAACTAAAATTCGTTTATCCGAAGTATTGTAATGCAAGAGAGAAAACTTGTCAAT
>JAZNZM010000282.1:0-3076 GCA_045594965.1 Oscillospiraceae bacterium
TCGGCAAGCTGGGCAAGAAACAGCTATATAACTACATTGACGTGGCACGGCATAAGCGATGCCTTCATAGATGATATGGTCGGCCATACTGACGGAAAGGTGCTGTCCGGCTATCAGGGAAAGATAAGTGCAACCAAGAGAGCAAAGATAAACTCAATGCTGTTCGAGGATCCGGAGGAGGAGTAGAATATGGATAAAAAGGTATATCTGCACAGCAAGCCTTTTATGAAGAGGTTGCTTAAAGACGAACAAGGACACCACACAGGAATAGAGTGGGATGAAGAACTTTTCAACAAAGTTGACCGACTGACTGAGGAACTCTGTGACAAGGTGGAAGCGTTAGCGGAAAAGAAATGGCTTGATAGTGAGAAGCGGATTGCAAAAATCACAGGGAGTGTTCAGGAGTCCGAGCAAAAGAGCCTTCTTAAGCAAGAATCCTTAATGAATGCAAGGAAGAAGGCTTATCGTGAAATAATGGATGCTTTCATAGTGGCATATCCGCGAGTTAAAGAAGTTGACCTGTGGAGAACATTGGTCAGCTCTGAAAATATCAAGGCAATAGACTACATAAGCGAGTTGCATAGTAAAGCAAAAAGCGACATAAGAAAACCTGTGGAGTCGGGCAATGCTGATGCAATCCGCTTGACCATTAAGGAAAATCGGTTGATTGGAATTTCTGTCAGCGCATACAGGACTACAAATGAACTCTATGCCGATCTGACACTTCCAGAAGATGATGAAAGGAGAAAGTACGATGATTCATATTATATAAGGATAGCCGACTTTGACTTATATAATGATGAGGAACTAAAGTGGATGCTTGGGGCAAAGGGAGCAACAATAGAAGTAACGCCAACAGATAAAGACTTTCCGGCAGTTTCAAAATTTGTCGTGAAGTCACTATATCGGGAAGAGGATGACGTACTGCGAAATAAGAATATCGACAAAAGACTTTACGAACCGATGCTAAAGTTTTTCAAGGCCATACGCAAACATAGAATCCGCAAAAGTGATGCACTGGACTATATCGAGAATGTAATGGCAATCGGGAAAATAGACCGAAGTAGATTCTATAAATAGGGGGCTGAAAAGTTCCCTTTTTCTTTACCCTACTTTCGGGGAAAAAACGTGGGAGTTATTTTGTAACTTGTTGTGTTTCAATGTATTATATTTGCAGTCACAAACAAAAACCAAAAACAATGACACAGGTAAATGTTACTATTGACTATGATCTTCTGGCTGACAAGGTAGCTGAAAGAATTGCAGGACACAACTCCGATAAGGGAGGAACCACCGACAAAGGTCGCAGGATAGACGGCATCCGTGGGCTTGCTGCTTATATGATGTGTAGCCCCTCAAAGGTGCAAAACATGAAAAATGAGGGCTTGCTTCCATTCTACGAAATAGGCCGAAAAGTCTTTTTCTATACCGCAGAGATAGACGAAGCCCTAAAAAGGGAGGGTAAGTAATGAAGGAAAACAAAAAGAGTGCCGACACAAAAGTGTCTAACACTCCCAAGACCGAAGGCAAAGTTACTGATAATCAGCCGAAAAAGCAAGAATCTCGATTTGTAGTGTTGAGGTATAAGGACTTTTTCGAATACGGAGCTTATTACCTTGGATCGTGTTGCTCAAATGCAGGGGAAAATGACACGAAGGTGGAGCAACAGGTGGAAGCACACCTTACCCAATATGTGTTGCGGTGTATGACAGGAGAGGAGGGAGACTGCTTGGCTTCAGATTATCTCTTCAAGCTAACCGACAAGTCGCTAATGATTTGGAACGATCACCATTATGAGCAGATAAGTTTAGATGTATTTTCCGTTATTCTCCGCCAAATATTTATGGCTATCAGTGTAGGTATCGTATATTATCATCGCACAA
Organism: Oscillospiraceae bacterium; assembly: GCA_045594965.1. Classification (GTDB taxonomy): domain Bacteria; phylum Bacillota; class Clostridia; order Oscillospirales; family Oscillospiraceae; genus SIG459. The sequence goes on from JAZNZM010000282.1 coordinate 1,884, forward strand.
CGGCAAGGATAGCTTCAGCTATTCCTGCAAGCCTTGAGTATAGCGGTAAAGTTTGGGAGCCACAGCCGGGATATATCACATTCAAAAATGGTGTTCTTGAAGTCGGGTCTGGAAAGTTGCTGGAGCCGACACCGGACATCCACACAGGAAATGTGATTCATCGGAATTTTGTACCCAAAGCGGATTGCCCGAAGTTCCGTAAGGCTGTCACTGATGCCCTCGACAAGGACACCGCGAAAGTATTTCAGGAGGCCTGTGGAAATCTATTTCTCGGATTTCAGCACGAGATCATTACAATCCTTGTAGGAGACGGACTTAACGGAAAATCCACAATTTGCAATGCTATCGCTTATGCGCTCGGCGGGCGTGATAATGTGTCGGAGCTGACTCTTAAACAGATAACCGATGAGCAAGGGCAACACAGGGCAAACATGATAGGGAAAATAGCCAATATATGCCCGGATTCGGGCGATTTAGATGTTGGAAACGAGGATAACTTAAAGCGATATTGTTCGGGCGAATCTATGTCATTCAAAAGGCTGTACGAACAGCCGGGAACGATTAGCGGATTGCCTAAGTCTCTTATATGCACCAATACTTTGAGTTCAACCTCCGACCATAGTCCAGGATTTCTCCGAAGGTTGCTGATTATTCCCTTTAACAAGGTAATCAAAGACGTTAATGTCAATCTGAAGAAGGAACTTGAAGCCGAAGCGGACGGCATTCTTAATTGGCTGTTAGAGGGCGCGAAAAGGCTCGAAAAGCAGGGCAAGTTTTCTCATTCCGAAACAATAGCCGAAAGGAAAGAAAGCTATCAAATCGAGTCAAATCCGGTGGCTATGTGGTTACGGGAAAGAGATTACAAACCGCATCCGGTCGAAAAGGTCAAACTGGGGAACATATATGCCGACTTTGATAAGTGGCGAATAGTCAACGGATATAAACAAATCTCGAATAAGAAGTTTGCAGAAAGGCTGAGATTCCTTGGGGTAGATGTCCGACAATATGGTGCTTATACTTATGCTTACCTTGCTGTGGATGACTTACCGACATAGTTTACTCATCTTCTCACAAAAGAAAGATGACATAAAATCTTAAATATAAATAACTTATGAGAAGATGATGAGATGAGATAAACTCTAAAAGTATAATATGCGCGTGTATGGAAAGTTTTAGCACGCAACTCATCTCAT
>JAZNZM010000283.1:0-7381 GCA_045594965.1 Oscillospiraceae bacterium
GTGGATTTATGTACCGCGCAGGAAGCGGAGCCGACATTCAGAAGGCTTATGAGGCAATGAATGCCGTTTCAAAAGTGCCAATGCTCTTCCCCTGCAACCTTGAAAGCGGCGGAAACGGCTTCTCCCCCGAAGGCACATTCTTTGGCCGTCCCCTGCAGGTTGCCGCCACAGGCGACACCGAACAGGCCAGGCGCCTTGGCTACATCTGCGCCAGCGAGGGTACAGCTGTAGGCTGCAACTGGGCCTACGCACCCATAATCGATATAGACTACAACTGGCGCAACCCCATTACCAATGTCCGTACCTTCGGCTCTGACCCCGATACCGTTCTTGCCATGGCCTCCGCCTATATGGACGGAGTAAATGAAGCTGAACGAGCAATGGCGGTTTGCATCAAGCACTTCCCCGGCGACGGCGTTGATGAGCGGGACCATCACCTTATGCCCACAGTAAACTCTCTTTCAGCCGAGGACTGGATGAACTCCTTTGGCAGAGTCTATAAGAGTCTCATTGACAAGGGTGCTCAGACCATTATGTGCGGCCATATTCTCCAGCCTGCTTTGGAACGGCTTGTGCAGCCCGATATTCGGGAGGAGGACATGCTCCCCGCATCCCAAAGCCGTAATCTTATCACGGGTGTAATCCGCGAAAAGCTTGGTTTCAACGGCCTTATCACTACCGATGCCACCCCCATGGTGGGCTTTTCCGCCATTCAGAGCAGAAGCGATGCCATTCGCTCAGCAGTTAATGCCGGGGCAGATATGCTCGTTTTCTGCAAGAACATGGACGAGGACTATGCCGCTGTCCGCGATGGCGTAGAGTCAGGGGAAATAAGTATGGAGCGGCTTAACGAGGCTGTATGCCGCCAGCTGGCTCTTAAGGCAAGTCTCGGACTCCATCGCAGTTCCCTCCCCCAGCCCGAAGCCCTTGAAAAGCTTGGCTGTGAGGAACATATTAAATGGGCAACAGAGTGCGCCGACAAGGCAATCACTCTTATTAAGGACAACCAGTCCCTGTTACCCATCTCCCCTCAAAAAACCAAGCGCATTCGTCTGACTGTTCTGGGCGAAAACCAGAGCGGCGGTTTTGGTGAAAGCGAAAGTATTTCCCAGCCTCTTAAAGCCGCTCTTGAAAAGGCAGGCTTCGAAGTAAGCTTATATGACTACGCCGGTATGGAACGTGGAGAAATATTCTTCTGCGGTGCAGAGGATATGAAGAGGAAATTCGATCTCTCAATTGTGGCCGCCAATGTAGCAACCGGCTCCAACTATACCACACGTCGTCTGGACTGGATTCCACTCATGGCAGCCAATGAGCCTTGGTACATGAAGGATATCCCCACCATGTTCATAAGCTTCTGCAGCCCCTATCACATGATAGATGTCCCCTTCATAAGCACCTTCGTCAACTGCTACTCCTCCAGCCGCTTCTGCGTTGAGGCCGCTGTAAAAAAGCTCACCGGCAAGAGCCCCTTCAAGGGCAAAAGTCCCGTTGACCCCTGGTGCGGCGCGTGGGGAGCCAGATTTATGTAAACCATATCAATATTAAAAAGTCCTGAATCCATAGCGGATTCAGGACTTTTTTCGTATTTCAGCCTATTAATCGAGGAAGCCTTCACGGGCCTTAATGCCGAAGCGGCCTTCAAGCTCATGCATTTGGGCATCGGTGATGGTGTTGAGAATGGGAAGATGGGCTATCTTCATGTATATCTCAGCTGCCTTTTCGGCGGTTTCGATGAGGCCAAAGGTCTCGTCAAGATCCTTGCCTGCGCCGTAGAGACCGTGCTGTGCCCAAACGACCAGACGGGCGCTGAGCATCTTATTGGCAGTGGCTTCGCCGATCTCATTGGTGCCGCAGAGCATCCATGGGAGAACATTGACACCGTCGGGGAATACCACAACGCACTCGGTGCACATCTGCCAGAGGGTACGGGTGAAGCTGCGCTCATCAAGCTCATGAACATAGGTCATTGCAAGGATATTGGAGGGGTGGCAGTGCATTACAACGCGGTTTTCGCTGTCCACGCTCTGTCGTGCCATGTGGCTCATGAGATGGGCAGGCAGCTCGCTTGTGAACTTGCCGCCATCAGAATAGCCCCAGAGCAGCTCGGCGGTACAGCCATCGGCAGCAACGCGGATAATGCCCAGATTTGCGGCAGGGTCATACTGAACATTCTTGAAATACTTGCCAGTTCCGGTGACAAGGAAGTACTTGCCGGCGAGACTTGGTGCGTCAAATCCGATGGGAATGCTGCGAACAACTGCATTCAGATCCAGATATTCCCCAAGCTCTGCTTCATCCAGCATGAGGCTTATGTTACCGCCGTTGCGCTCATCCCAGCCATGGGCGTACATATTGGTGGTAGTACGGACCATTTCCACCAGAAAAGGAGCAGTAAGTATGTCTTTCATATTCTTCAACCTCTCTTAGCGAGGACCTCGGCCTCGTATTTTTTTACTTCCTTATACCACTGACCGTCTTCGGGGGCGCCGCATACACGGCAATACTCATTCCAAACCTCTCCGAAGGGCAGGGTCTTCAGTTCCTCCTGCATAACCATAAGCTCGGTCCAGTTATCCCCGTTCTGCAGCTCGGTAAAATCTGGGCTGAGAAGAGCCATGAGCAGGGCTTTCTGCACATTGCGGAAGCCCACAACCCAGGCAGCCACGCGGTTGATGGATGCGTCGAAATAGTCAAGAGCTATCTTCACTCTGCCCTCAAGACCACCGCAGCGGACAATCTCTCTGCATATCTCTTTAGTCTCGTCATCCAAAAGCACCACATGATCGGAGTCCCAGCGGATGGGTCGGGTGACATGGAGGGCGATCTCAGGGAAGAACGCCAGCAGGGCGGGAATCTTGTCGGATACAAGCTCAGTAGGATGATAGTGGCCGTTATCCATCAGAGGAATGCACTTATCCATATTCATGGAAGCATAGCTCAGAGCGAACTCGGCGCTGCCCACAGTATAGGCCTCAACGCCGATGCCAAAGACCTTGGACTCGATACAGGGCTTAACCATATTGAAATCATATTCCTCAGAGAGAATTTCGTCAATGGCCTCCTTATAGCGAATACGCGGTCCCATGCGGTCGGCGGGAATGTCTTTGAAACCATCTCCCGTCCAAATATTCATAACACAGGGCTGGCCAAGCTCCTCTGCCAGATAGCTGCTTATACGGATGCAGGCCTTGCCGTGCTCAATCCAGAATTTTCTGGTCTCTGCATTGGGAGAAGAAAGAGTGAGAGGGTCGCAGTTGGGATGTGAAAAGAAGGTGGGATTAAAGTCGCAGCCCATTCCCCTTTCCTTGCAGAAGTCCACCCACTTTTTGAAGTGCTTGGGCTCAAGGGCGTCTCTGTCGGCCCATCCGCCGTTTTCCCCGTCAAAAATTGCATAGGAAGCATGAAGGTTCATTTTCTTTGTGCCGGGGCAGAGGCTGCAGGCCTTGTCAAGGTCAGCCATAAGCTCCTCGGGAGTGCGTGCTCTTCCGGGGTAGTTGCCTGTTGTCTGAATGCCGCCTGTAAGGGGCTTATTGGGGTCGGTATCAAATCCGCGGACATCGTCTCCCTGCCAGCAGTGAAGAGAAACGGGGACTTTGCGGAGAGTTTCAATGGCCTTGTCGGTATCAATGCCCACAGCTGCGTAAAGTGCCTTTGCTTCAGAATAGCTCATTTTCAGTCAACCTCCATCTGAATTTTCAAGTTTCCAAGAGCCGTAGCCTCTATGGGCAGGGCTATAACCTTCTTGCCGGTGTATTCCTCGGTAAGAGCGTTGAGATAGGCGTTTTTCGCACCTCCGCCCACTATGTAAAGCTTTTCGTATTCCTTGCCGGTGTTTGCCTCAAGCTCCTCTATGGCCTGCTTATAGCCCAGAGCCAGAGAGCGGTAGGCGCAGCGGAAATAGTCTCCCACTGTCTCGGGGGGCTTTTCGCAGGCTGCGTCAAAGGCTTTTTTCATGCTCTCGGGAGCGAAAAACTCCTGAGCATTGGCATTAATTAGGCCATCAAAAGAGCTTTGCTGTGCCATGCGCACGATTTCGGAAAACTCCGTATCCGGGCAAATCTCCCGCTTAAGCTCATTGATAAGCCACATTCCCATGATGTTTTTCTGGTAGCGGTTATAACCCACGCCGCCCTCATTGGAATAGTTGGATTTTTCGCTGCTCTCGTTTGTAATAGGAACCGGAGTTTTGACTCCCAGGAGACTCCATGTACCGGAGGAAATATAAAGCTCATTGCCCTCCATTGGTATGCCTTCAACAGCAGAGCCTGTATCATGGGTTGCGCAGAGAACCACATCGCAGTCTCCGCCCAGCTCTTCTCTGAGTTCCGGAAGAAGTCTGCCCAAAACGGTTCCGGCTTTGGAAAGCTTGGGAAACAGCTTTTCCGGCAGGCCAAGGGCATTGATGATCTCCATATCAAATTCGCCGCTGTTGCCGTTAACCATGCCCATAGTTGTGGCATTTGTATATTCCCTTGCCTTCACACCGCAGAGTTTATACATGAGATACTCAGGCATCAGCAAGCAATCGGTGACGCCTTCAAGACGGCCTTTTTTCATATCGTCATAGAGCTGATAAATACTGTTGAAGGTCTGAAACTGGCAGCCGGTGCGGCGATACAGCTCAGAAAAGGGCATTTTGCCGTGGACTTCATCTATCACTGCCTCGGTGCGGCTGTCACGGTAAGCGTAGCAGGGCAGAATTTCTTCATCGCCCTTCATAAGCACATAGTCAACGCCCCATGTATCTATGGAGAGGCTTTTAATATTGGGATAGGCAGCAAAGGCAGCCCTTATGCCCTCTTTCACATAAGCGAAAAGAGTGCCTATATCCCAAACAAGATGTCCGTTTTCTGTTTTAACTCCATTTGGAAAGCGAAAAATCTCCTCAGTGATCAGCTTTCCCTCCTCCATGCGCCCCACAATGTGGCGTCCGGAGGAGGCTCCTATATCAATAGCAAGATAATTCATCCGCACATCACTCCTGTTCATTTTCATTATGCCAAATACAAAAAATTTTTCACAGGTCGCACTTTGACTGAAAAACTGTCCTTATTTGCATCTCAGAGTTCTGGGAGAGGCTCCATAGCGCCTTGCAAAAATCCTGTGAAAATAACTTATATTTTCATACCCCACAGCAAGGGCAATATCATCTACTTTTTTGTCTGTGTTTCTCAGTAACCAAAGAGCCTGTCCAAGCCGCTTTTCCTGTATAAGCTCTGTGAAGTTTCGTCCCATACGGCGCTTTATTTCCCTCGAAAGCCATGCCTCATCATAGTGGAGCAGCTTTGCTATTTCGCGCAGACTTCCTTCCCTGTAATGTTCCTCAACATATCTCAGAACACGCAGGGCAAGCTCCTGACCGGGATCGGGAACGGAGAGCCTGTCTGTATGATTCAAAAGCTGCATAAAGAGCAGGCCCATAGTGGCCTGGTTTATACCCCGTCGGTTCGGCGTATCCGTAATAAGCGTCCAAAGAAGATTTTCTACGAGATTTTCAACCGGGAGTATGCCAGAAACCCTGAAATGCAGAAATGTTGACTCATTTTCACCGCAAAGACAGTCAACTACAAATTTTCTGAGCGGTGTTTCCTCATCTCCAAGGTAGCTGAGGGTGGCTCCAAAAAATTCCGGTCTAATGATAAAATTAACTGCGAGGTCATTTTCTCCCGCCGGAAGTATCTCCTGTCTTGCATTCTGGCTCAACAGCAAAAGCTCACCGGCTTGAAGTACAATTTCAAGTCCGTTGATTATATGGGTGGTACTGCCCCGGCACATATAGACCATCTCAACATAGTCGTGACTATGCTCCGGAAAATGTATAAAACGGGTATGCGGACGCGCCGTAATAAGCTTATTGGGAGAAAGAAGCTTTTTTCCGCTGACGACATCGCGTCCCTGCTCCATATAGATACTGCGGTCTATATCCCTGCTGCCCTCTAAAATGGCACGCTCCTCATCGGTGATCACCGAAAGCCTGTCCACCACAATTTGATCGAGCATAAAAGTAACCTCCCTTGTACGAGAGTCTTTATAACATAAGTATATATTTCTCTACTATGGCTGTCAACTTGTTGTTTCCGAGGTAAACAAAGCGTCGATTGACTTTGAGGCTGCCTGAGACTATAATTCTAGTCAGCAAGAGAGGGGGAAGAACGCATGGATTCCCGTGAATTAGGCAGATTCATACAAAGCCGCCGCAAAGATCTGGGTATGACACAGGCCGAGCTGGGCGCAAAAATCAATGTTACTGACAAAGCAATCTCCCGTTGGGAACGGGGCGTAGGTTTCCCGGATATTAAGCTTCTGGAACCTCTTGCCGGGGCTTTACATATAAGTTTACCTGAGCTTATACAGAGCAGGCTAATTGAAACTTCTTCCGTTTATTCGGATGCTTCTCCTTCTTTCAAGGCCCACCGCAAGTCTCAAAGAACGTTTGCTATTCTCTGTTTTATTATTTATTCACTGCTCAGCCTTGTATTTATCCATTATGCGCCCACAGACCGGCTTTCATGGCTTGCACCAATGGAGAAGATGCTTTTTCTTCTTACCGCTGCCACCTTTATCTATGCCTCCCACAAGGAATACAAAGCCATGTGGATTTCTGTTCCAACCGCAGCAGCCTTCTTTTTGAAGATCCTTAGGTCCTTAGGATATCGGTTCTTCATCAGCCTTATCCTATCTTCCGGTGAAAAGGACGCCATATTCTCCCACTTTCATAAGGCCTCCGTGGTTTTTGGCATAATGGATACGGTCGTTTTCCTGCTGCTTCTTATCGCTTTGATTCGCATAATACTCCTTGGGAGCTTTTGGCGCTGGTACGACAAAACAATATGCTCAGGTGCTGAATAACGGCTTTGCTGATTTTCGGGCCTTGATGAAATAATCCCCCGGCCGAACGGTCGGGGGATTATACTATCTATAATTATTTCTGGCCGTAGTAGGCATTTGCCCCGTGCTTGCGAAGATAGTGCTTATCAAGAAGCTCCTGCTGCATAGGGCAAATATTGGGCTCCAAAGCGGCAGCATGGAAGGCCATAAAAGCCAGCTCCTCAAGCACCACAGCGTTATGTACTGCACTCATGGGGTCAGTGCCCCAGGCAAAGGGGCCGTGGGAACGGACAAGAACAGCAGGTATATCATCGGCATTGAGTCCCTTGAAGGTTTCTACGATAACATTACCCGTTTCCTTTTCGTATTCACCGGCTATTTCATTGGGAGTCATTGCTCTTGTACAGGGAATTTCACCGTAGAAATAATCGGCATGGGTGGTACCTAAAGGCATGATGCCTCTTCCGGCCTGAGCAAAGGACGTTGCCCAGCGGGAGTGGGTATGTACAACGCCGCCTATGTTCGGAAAGGAATTATAGAGCGCTATATG
>JAZNZM010000284.1:0-4258 GCA_045594965.1 Oscillospiraceae bacterium
CCAGATTCCATTCGCCCTCAAGGCTGTAGGGCAGAGCGGTCTTCTGGGGATTGATGAGCACGATGGCCTCGCCTCCCCTGCCGTCGCTGTATCTGGCAACCATAACTCCGCTGCCAAGCTCCTCGGCCTCAACGGTCACGGAGGGAGAGGTAAAGATGTCAAGACCCTTTCTCATTTCAATGAGGCCCTTATAGTAAAGCATGGTATCGTGTTCCATACTGCCGGGAACAAGGGCAGACCAGTTTATATTGTTGATGGCATCGGAGGACTTATAGCTGTTCTCGTCTCCGTCCTTTGTGCGGAGCATCTCCTCGCCCGCCTGCCAGAAGGGAGTGCCCTTGGCCACCATGACTATGGCAGCGCCAAGGCGGTTTATGCGCACGCGCTCAGAGTCGCTCTGGTCGCCGTTGGAGAGAATGAGCTTATCCCAGAGGGTGTTGTTGTCGTGTGCAGACATATAGTTTATGACCATGGAGTCCGTCACAGACCAGCCCTGGCCTATGCCCTGACCGCCCTTGAGGGAGAAGATTATCTTGTTCTTATTGGCGGCAGCCATACCGCTTATGTAGCCCTGTGCAGCCTTATCGAACACGCTGCCCTTGAGTCCGTCGCGGATGACATCGTTGAACACAGCCACGCTACCCACAGCCTTGCCCGTGGGAACTATCTTGCTTATATTGCTCTGGTTGGCCTGCAGGCTTCCGTCAATGGTAGCGCCCATTGTCCAGCCCTCGCCGTAGAGAATGGCGCTGGGGTTAACGGCATGGACAGCTGCCTCCACCTCCTGCATGGTCTCCACATCATGGAGACCCATAAGGTCGAAGCGGAGACCGTCCAGCTTGTATTCCTCCACCCAGTAGGCGGTGGATTCCACCATGAACTTGCCGAACATATAGCGCTCGGAGGCAGTGTCGTTTCCGCAGCCGCTGGCAGAGGTGTTGGCGCCGGAGGCATCATAGCGGTAGTAGTAATAGGGAACGATGCGGTTAAAGGAGCTGTTGCCGTCATAGGTGTGGTTATACACCATGTCCATAACAACGGCTATTCCGGCCTCGTGGAGAGCCTTCACCATTTCCTTATACTCTCTTATTCTCACCTCTCCCTTGTAGGGGTCGGTGGAATAGCTGCCCTCGGGCACATTGTAGTTCTTGGGATCATAGCCCCAGTTGAATTCGTCCTCGGGAGAAGTCTCGTCCACGGTGGCATAGTCATACACGGGAAGGAGATGTACATGGGTGATGCCCAGCTCCTTCAGATAGTCGGTGCCCACAGCCTGTCCTGCCTCGTTCACAAGGCCGGTTTCGGTGAATGCCAGATACTTGCCCTTGTACTGAGAGTCGGCAATCTTATTGGAGAAGTCCCGGACATGGACCTCCCAGATAATTGCCTCGGAGTAAGAGGAAATGGGGGTTTTCAGCGCAGCGCTGTTCCAGCCCTCGGGGTCGGTGAGGCTCAGGTCAACCACCATGCCTCTGTTGCCGTTTACACCGGCTGCCTTTGCGTAGGGGTCCATAGCCTCCTGAGTGCCAACAGCAGTGGTGACCTCATAGTCATAGTAGGTGCCGTGGCCGCAGCTTTCCGTATGGCTCCATACGCCCTTATCGCCTTTCACCATTTCAACGCTCTTGTAGGCATCAACGCCGTCACCGGCCTCATAGAGACGCAGAACAACCTTGCTTGCAGTGGGTGCCCAGAGCTTGAAAACAGTGCTGCCGCCCTGTATATACGCGCCAAGGTCGCTGCCGTCATAGTGGAAGTTCTCGGCGAAATACTCACTGTCGAAAATCTCCATGGGGATAACGGCCTTCTCGCCGTAGCCTGCCAGCTCAATGCGGTACTGAGCGCCAAGGTCAAGGCTTTCGGCCAGAATGATATCACCGGTGGAGGCCTCTTTGCCAAGGCTGCTGATTTCAGCCACAGGAACCTCTCTGTCCCCTGCGTATACCTTTATATCGCTGATATCGGAAATTGTGGTTTTGGGGGTGATGCTGTAGCGGATAATATTCTCATCCGCCATGGAAGCCATCTTGAATTTCTTTGCCATATCCAGTGTTTTTCCTCCGTCTTTGCTTATGTACTGATTGCCGTCCCCGGTCACGAGGTAAACAAAGGTCTCTTTGCCCTCGATGGCGGCAAAGCGGTCGGACTCATAGTCCTTGGTGGCGCTGCCCCAGGAAGTGCCGCCGGGGTCGGAGCAATCGCGGCGGACGATGAAGCCCACCTCCTCAACACCCTCGGGGACATTGACAATAACCTTTGCGCCATACTCGCATTCAGTGAAAAGGTAGCCCTTGCCGTCCTTGCCGGGGAACCATATCCACATATCGCAGTTTTCATAGCCCTCAGGGCTCTGGTAATAGAAGGTCACCTGATTGTGTCCCTCGGGAATAGGCTCGGTGTACTCCACCGGCTCCGGAGTGGCTTCAGGAGTGGGCTCCGGGGTGGTTTCGGGAGCAGGCGCAGGAGCAGGCTCCGGGCTGCTCTGTCCGCAGGCAGCCAGAGAAAGGAACATGCATACAAGAAGAAATACGGAAATCAATCTTTTCATATTTTATTTACCTCACTTGTTTCTCTTTGTGCGCTTGGTAAGGTCGAGTATCTTTTCCCGGAGATGCCGTGTATTGTAACGCGGACTCACTCTCCAGCCCCAGTTGCCCTGAGCGGTGGATGGCTCGTTCATACGTCCCTCTGCGTTATTCAGCTGCAAAAAGTCCTGCAAAGGCACCATGGCCAGATTGGCGGGGCTTCGGTAGGCAAACTCGATAAGGTCATAGCATCGGCTTTGCTCTTTGTTCCGTGGGCACTCCGCGTTGAAACGTTTTCTCGCCTCCCCACGGAGATTTTTCAGCCATGTAACAGTGCAGTCGGAGTCGTGGGAGGAGGCATAGGCCACGCAGTTTTTTGTGGGGAAGCAGCGGGGCAGATTCTCGCTGTCCTCGTCATAAAAGGCAAAGTGGAGCATCTTCATTCCGGGAAAACCGGTGTCCTTCAAAAGCTCCACCACATCCTCGGTTATAAATCCCAGATCCTCGGCGATGATTTTGCCCATGGGATAGGCATTGCGCAAGGTGCGGAAAAGGGCGAGGCCGGGGGCCGGATCCCACTTGCCCTTTCTGGCTGTAGGCTCTCCGTAGGGGACATTGTAATATCCGGCGAAGCCTCGGAAATGGTCAATGCGCAGTATGTCGTAGAGGCGGAAGGCATTGCCAACGCGCTCTGTCCACCATCTGAAGCCCTCTTTCTCCATCAGTTCCCAGTTATATATTGGATTGCCCCAGAGCTGGCCGTCCTCGGAAAAGCCATCAGGAGGGCAGCCTGCCACCACAGTGGGATTGAAGTCGCCGTCCAGCAAAAACTGCTCCGGTGCGGACCAGACATCCACACTGTCGTGAGCCACGTAAATTGGCATATCACCTATAATAGTGATGCCCTTTTCCTTTGCGTAGCGGTGAAGAGCCCGCCACTGGGCATCGAACTCAAACTGGCACCAGCGCCAGAAGTCCATTTCCTCTTCAAATTCTGCCCTTTGTGCCCACGCTTTGGAGAAGTCCCTGTGGCGCTCCTCCCATGCCGTCCACTGGCAGAAGCCGTAACGGACCTTCAAGGCCATAAAAAGAGCATAGGGTTCAAGCCACGATTGGTTTTTCTTCACAAAAGCCCTGTATTCCCTGCCCTTTTCGAAACGGGAAAAGGCTTTTCTCAGCACCTCATAACGGGTGTTGAAAAGTCTGCCGTAATCCACACGCTTGGAGGAATATCTCTGCTCCCGAAGCTCCTCGGCACTGAGCAAGCCCTTTTCCCCCAGAATGTCAAGGTCAATGAAATAGGGATTGCCCGCAGCGGTGGCAGGAGACTGATAGGGACTGTCCCCGTAGGAGGTGGGGTTTAAGGGCAGCACCTGCCAGCACTTTTGTCCGCAGGCATCCAGAAAGTCTATAAAATCACAGGCGGCTTTGCCGAATGAGCCTATGCCGTATTTGGAAGGCAGGCTGCTGTCGGGCATAAGTATACCGGCCTTATGCCGGAATCCGAAGTTCTTCGTATATTCCATTGGGGAAGTTTCCTTTCCTTTTGTCAAAGATTAATCTAACACAGCAAGCCAAAAAATACAACGGGAATCTGCGCTGTGAAAACTCACAAGTTTATTAAGAACATAGCGCGGCGGGGTGTGGCGCGCCGGGGCGACGCGCCCTACGTCGGTGCGTTAAGAAAATGTGCCGGTGGCACATTTTTAGCAAGCGACCGCAGCGGCTATGCC
>JAZNZM010000285.1:0-3795 GCA_045594965.1 Oscillospiraceae bacterium
CTGCCAGCGTCCGCGAATGTAGCCTACGAATAGCTGCGCAGTCATAATATTGTCTTTTCCCACGAGCAGGTGACTTGTGCGGAACTCGTAAAGGGAGTTGTTGACCCGCTTCACGGAATGAATCTCAAAATGGTCCAGAAGTGCGGAGCCTGTGCTCATATCTCTGGCGATATCAAGCTGTGACTGATTCTCGAAATAGCAGTAGTCAAGAGCCTCGGAGTAAGAGCGCTTGCAGGCCTCGAAGTAGGCATTAAAGACGGCAAGAACCTCGTCAGGGCAGTCGTAGTTTTGAGGCGTCTCAGTCTCGGCGGTTTCACCCCGGAGAATGTGGGTGGGAATATCGGAAAACTCCTGGGTCGCAATCCACTGACCGTCAATGGAATACACATAGTAGACCGTGCTCACATCCCGTTCCGTTCTGAAATAGCCGCGCTTGGCGAAGTAATCGACATTATGAGATCTTGACAGCTTGCCGGTGAAGGCAAAAGAATATAGATACTCATTGCGCTCCGTGACCTTGTATACATTGTAGCTTCTAAAGCTGGCATTGTTATCCAAATAGTCGTATATTGCTGCTTCCACTTCCGCCGGGCAGTCAAGCTTGGTGACTTTGGGATCCGTGAGGAAAAATGCTCCCACGGCTATGCCGCAGATTATGGCGGCGAGGATTATCCAGACAGTGGGCTTTTTGTAGCTGAGTACGCTTTTTATCCTCTGCTTCACACCCAGCTCACCGAAGGCCAGTGGACAGGCGGCAAGGGGGCTGGCTTTTACGGCGCACTGCAAAAGAGCAAGGGAGTAGGCCCTGCGCCCCTCGGCGTCCATGCCCCGGATGACCTTCTCGTCGCAGGCCATCTCTATATCCCTGCAAAGGAGAGCGTATGCCAGCCACACAAGGGGATTGAACCAGTGGAGGGAGAGAATGAGAAAGCCAAAAAGCTTTGTCCAGTGGTCACGGCGGGCTATGTGGCTGCGCTCGTGGGCAAGGACATACTTTGTCTGCTCCGGGCTCATGCCGTAAGATATGTAGACCCTCGGCCTGAAAAGACCCAGCACAAAGGGGGAACTGACTGCGCCGCATTTCCAGACGCCATCACCAACGGGGACGGCCTCCCTGAGAGAGCGATGGAGGAGAATGCAGCTTATCGCCAGATAGCCCAGCATCAGACCGAGACCTGCAAGCCAGACGGCGGCAGCTACGGTCTCCCATGCTGCCGGCTCTGCTGCTTCCGTTTCGATGGCGGGAGGCTGTATGGGTGCTGCTCCCTGTGTATTGGGCTGGGTCAAAGGCGCGTATGGGGCGGTCTCCACGGTGGGCGTGACCGCGGGAGCGGTAAGCTGTCCGGATTCCGTGATAGGGGGTTCCCGTTCAAAATCCGGTTCTGATGGCACAAGGCTGAGACTGCTTTCAATAGAAAAAGGCACAAGCAGCCTGAGACCCACCAGAAGCCAGAGGGCGCATATCATGCGTCTGGGAGCCTTTTTCAGCAGCAGACGCAGAATGACCACGGCGAGAATAAGAAAGCTTGCCTTGAAGCTAAGCAAAGCGAGGCTGAGAAATAATTCGGTCATGCTCACACCTCCTCATACTGCTCTATCATCTGCCGCAGGGCCTGCGCATCCTCCTTAGAGAGCTTAGCGTGGCCGGTGAAGGCGGCAACAAAAGCGGGGAGGCTTCCGCCGAAGGAGCGCTCCACAAGAGCGTCTATTTCCGCACACTGTGCCTCCTCACGGCTGACGAGACTTTCCACGGTGGCATTTTCGTTTTTTACAACGCCTCGCTCACTGAGACGGCGAATAACGGTGTAGGTGGTGGCCTTGCTCCAGCCCAGCTCCTCCCTGCAGAGCTTCACAAGGGCGGTACTGCCAATTGGTTCATGGTCCCAGAGAATCTGACAAAAGCGGAATTCACTGTCAAATATTTTTGGTGTGCTCATATAATAGCCTCCTTTGAGGTTTAATGGCTTAAACCAAGTTTAACCCGTTAAACCTGATTTGTCAAGAAATTCCTTGGGGTTCATTCACTGATCGCCCGCCGGTGAAATATCCGCACCACCCGTAGGGCGCGTCGCCCCGGCGCGCCATGTGGCAGGTACCTATGGCGAACCTTACATCCGGACAAATCCGCAAAATGTCCAAGCCGCTACCCGCAGGGCGGCCGCTTGCCGATGCCGTAAAAAAGAAAGCTGACGGTTTTCACCGCCAGCTTTTATGTTTTATTCAAGGGTAAACACCGCGTCGTCTATCTGCACCTCCACCACGGAATTGATATCAATGATGGAGTTGAAAAGGTAGGTACTCCAGTGGTCACGCATGGGGCCGTTAGTGCCGCTGCAGACCATGTTTGCAAATAGATTCGGTCTGTCGTACACCACATATTCGCTGCCGTCATCAAAGCGCAGGGCGATATACTGGTGGTTCCAACCGGGATCGACGCCGATGCCGTTCTTGCTAAAGGTCATGCCGAAGGGGGCCACGATGATATTGCCGCCGTCAAACTCGGTGTGGGGAACATCAATATTTTCCCACTGGGCCAAATAGGGCTCGAAATCCAAACAATCGTTGCCTCCTATTTTCAGTCCTTGGGGTGGTGCTTCTTTCATAAAAAGGGTAGACACAACAAAATGCTCGCAGATATATAGCTTGGTGTCCGTGCTGCGTTCCTCGTCCACGAAGGGGCGTCCGCCAAAGTTTGTGCCTACACGATATGTGAATGACTCCAGCCAAATTTCTCCCAATTTGCTGTATTCCCAGCTTATACCCTTGGGATTCTCCACGGTGTAGTACAAAATGCCGCTGAGGAGATCCTTGTCATAGATACAGGCCTCCATGGTGACGGTGTAGTCTTTGAAAGTGATACTTCCGTCCACATCGGCAACATAGGGGTACACAAGCTCCTCCAACAGTGCCTCATCGCTGCTGAGCCGCTCCCAGCCAAGGCGCAGCTCGCTGAGCTGTATGCGTTCCTCGCCGTCGCTCTCTATTATGGTCTCATATTCTTCGTAGCCCTCGGCGCTGCCGCCCATATAGTCCGCGCCTCCGGCGAAATTATCCATCATCTCATCGGCTCTCTCATACCGGATATAGGCCACAGCTCCCGCGGCGATGCTCAGAATCAGGGCCAGTATGGCCGCCACGAGGGCAATGCGGCCGCTTTTTCGGAATGTGCGTGTATTCATATTTTGCTTCTCCTTTCCGCGACTGTATGCCCGGTAGGAGTCTTCGCCCAGAGCCTCAATGATATAGCGCTCATCCATGTGGCCAAGGGCCTCGCTTATCAGAGCTTTGTCCATTCAAGCATACCTTCTTTCATCAAATATCGTTTCAGCTTATCCTTTGTGCGGAAAAGCCGCCGGGAAGCGCGCTGTGGCTTTATGCCGAGAGCCCGTGCAATTTCGCCAAGCTCCTGACCCATCCAGAAGCGTCGGACAAAGAGCTGTCTGTCCTCCTTCTCAAGTGTGGACAGGAAGGCGTTTATGGCCTCGCCGAGAGCCTTGGCTTCGCACAGAGTCTCGGCTGTCTCTATGTCGGGCAGGCAGTAGCTTAGCTCGTCAAGGGCCGCGTCATAATGGCTGTTGCGTTTCTTCGCGGTGAGCCGATGGTAGCGGTCCAGAGCGCAGTTTCTCGTCAGGGCAAGCAGATAGGCCTTCATGGATTCCGGACGGGTGGGCGGCACGCTGTTCCACACGGCGAGGAGTCCGTCGCTGAGGCATTCCTCCGCATCCCGCATATCTCCAAGCACATTGAAGGCCAGAGCCTTCGCCGCCGCACCGTGACTCCGCTCAAGTGCGCTTA
>JAZNZM010000286.1:0-5559 GCA_045594965.1 Oscillospiraceae bacterium
TATAAGACGCCTGCCCGACGGCTACAACACCATGGTAACGGGCGACGGTGCCAACCTCAGTCAGGGTCAGCGCCAGCTTCTTGCCATAGCCCGTGCCGCCGTTAAGGATCCCCCCGTAATGGTGCTGGACGAGGCCACAAGCTCCATAGACACCCGTACCGAGCAGCACATTCAGCAGGGTATGGATATGCTCATGGAGGGCAGAACAGTATTTGTCATCGCCCACCGACTTTCCACTGTGCGCAACTCCAACTGCATTGTGGTCATCGAAGGCGGCGAGATTCAGGAAAAGGGCGCTCACGAAGAATTGCTTCAGGAAAAGGGCAGATACTATATGCTCTATACCGGCCAGCACGTGCTTGAGTGATGCCGAAGATACTTGGTACCATTTTATAAACTCGTAAAAGACCGGGCCCCCAGAGAGGTCCGGTCTTTTATTGTATACAGAAAACCACCGGCAGTGCCGGTGGTTCCAAAAAGCTTTAGCTATGCCCAGTCCCGCCGCAGTGGCATGCCTCCCTCTGACGAGGGAGGTGGATTCGCCGCAGGCGAAGAGGTCGGGAGAGAAATAAGAAAAGAAAAATTCTCTCCCCCAGTCACGCTGCCGCGTGACAGACTTCGCCCCAGGTCGCAATCATAGATTGCTCCCCGCTTTGGCTACAAACAGCCCACCGGGCTGTTTGCTTAACGCGTCGCGCCCTCGTCAGAGGGGGCCTTGGCGTGCCCACAGCCGCATCTGCGGTGGCGAGGCAAAATATGCAAGCGAAAGATTACTCGGTGAGCCTATAGGCTCTGCTGGCAACATGCCCTAAGGGGGCTGTGCAAACCATCGGCACGGCCGGTGGTTATTTTTTTCTCCGGCATTTTTCCTGCTGAGAGCTTTGCCCTTGTAAGATAGCATAAGAAGTGGTAAAATATGCTGACATTACAACAATTTGGGAGGGCGCCATGGGAAAGATAGCTTTTATCGGAACGGGGAACATGGGCGGAGCCATTGTCCGCGCTGTCTGCTCCACTGAAAAGGCCGAAACGCTCTTTCTGGCAAACCGCAGCATTGAAAAGGCCGAGGCTCTTGCCGGGAAATGGGGCTGCAATATATGTCTGAGCAACATCTCTGCCGCGGAGGACGCGGATTTTATCTTTCTCGGTGTGAAGCCATGGCAGATTCTTGATGTAATACGGGAAATTGAGCCTGTCCTCAAAGGCAGTGAGGTTATAGTGTCAATGGCCGCCGGTGTTCCGGGTGCCGCCATGGCTGAAGTGCTGCCCAAGGGAAATCCCGTGATACGCATACTGCCCAATACCCCCTGCTCCATTGGCGAGGGACTTGTGCTTATAGCTCCCCACCACAGCGCAGAGGAGCGGCATATTGCAGCTCTCGAAAGGCTTCTTCGCGGCTGCGGAGCTGTCGGCCGCACCGACGAGGAGCATGCCGAGGCAGCCATGACCGTGGGAGGCTGCACTCCGGCCTTTACCTATATGTTCATTGAGGCGCTGGCAGACGGAGGTGTGAGAGCGGGACTGAAACGCTCCGATGCCATGCTCTGGGCAGCACAGGCCGTTGCGGGAGCCGCCAAGCTTGTAATGGAAAGCGGAGAGCATCCCGGAGCCTTGAAGGACGCTGTCTGCTCTCCCGGCGGTGCCACAATAGAGGGCATACGCACCCTTGAAATGAATGCCTTCAGAGGCGGTGTCATGGATGCCGTACTGGTGGCGGCGCAGCGCAGTGCCGGCCTCGGCTGAGAGGCGTATAAATAACTGAGAGAGGTTTTTCCTTTGGCAAAGAAGAGAAAAAAACAGAAAACCGGTCTTTTGCAGTATAATGCACCCACCACGCTGACATTTACCCTGATGTGCCTTTTCGTGCTGTTTCTGGATCTTATCACCAACGGCAACTCCACACTGAAGCTTTTCTGCGTTTACCGATGGGATATGAAGGAGCTTTTGGGATATCTGCGGCTTTTTACCCACGTGCTGGGACATGCGGACTTTTCCCACCTCACAGGGAATCTGGTGCTTATGCTGGTCATAGGCCCAAGCCTTGAGGAGCGCTACGGCAGCAGCAATATGTGGTGGGCAATCGCCGTAACAGCGCTGGTCTCGGGTGTTATTCAGTGCCTGTGCTTCCCGGACACTGCCCTTATGGGTGCCAGCGGCATAGTTTTTATGATGATAATCATGTCATCTCTGGGCGGTATGCGCGGCGGCATTCCCATAACCCTGATTCTTGTTTTCATTATCTACATAGGCGGAGAGATATATGACGGCATCAAGACCAACGATAACATATCCCAGATAACTCATATCGTGGGAGGTATCTGCGGTGCCGTTATGGGCATAGGCATGAGACTCAGAGGGAAAAGATGATAAAAGACAAATGGAGAGCAGCAAGTCAGCTGCTCTCCATTTAGTTTCAGCTTGTCAAAAAAGTCTTTTTGACAAGCTGAAACCAGTTTTTGAACTTCAAAAAGTTCAAAAACTTATGATTTAATCATTAAGAGGGGCCTTTGCCCCCTTAATAATCCCCCGCTGCCCTATTTCTTTTCTGCACAGCATAGGTTTTTCGACAGTCTCAAAAGCTAAATGGAGAGCAGCAAATCAGCTGCTCT
Organism: Oscillospiraceae bacterium; assembly: GCA_045594965.1. Classification (GTDB taxonomy): domain Bacteria; phylum Bacillota; class Clostridia; order Oscillospirales; family Oscillospiraceae; genus SIG459. Next base: position 2,610 of record JAZNZM010000286.1, read on the forward strand.
CCATTTAGCTTTGTTATATGTTATTGTCAGTCTTTCTTTTCTTCGTTTTCAGGCTGCTGAGCGATTTTCGGTGCATAGCGTGTTCTGCGGCGGCGGATACTGCGGACCACGAAGAACACCACCACGGCGATGATCACGATCCAGATAATCCAGCCCACCCAGTTGCGGGCAAAGCGGAGGGCCATGCGCTGGAGGGAGTCTACAAAGTTGGAGCTGCCGCGCTTGAAGGCCTCGGCAAGCTTGGCACCAAAGCCGATGACGGGCTCTTCCACCTCGGTGAGCTCAAAGACCTCGTTTATGTATATGCTGACGGTGGAATAACCCACGAGGGAGTCATACTTGCGGAGAGTTCCGGTGAGCTGCTCAATCTGGTACTCGGTATTGCTGATGGCGTTTTCCAGCTCGATGATGTCCTCCATGGTGGCAGCCTGAGCCAGAAGACCCTGCAGGCGGTCCAGCTTGGTCTGCTGGGTCACAAGACGGCTTTCGGTGTCATAATAGGCCTCGCTGACATCCTGTGCGGAGCGGGAGATGGAGTTGAGCTGGCAGAGCTCACCCACGGCGGTGCAGAAGCCATCGAAATTCTTGGCAGGCACGCGGACGGTGTAGCTGCCCTGGCGGTAGGAGCCGTAGTTATTCACATTGCTTTGTTCAAAATAGCCGCCCATATCCTTCACAAGGGTTTCGAGTCCGGCGATGGCATCGTCAAAGGCGGTGGTCTCCAGATCCATGTTGGCGGTGTAGATGAGCTTGGTGTTCACAGGGAGGGAGCTGCCTTCCTCGCTCTTGGGCAGGTCGGTTCCCGATACGGGACCTGCGGAATCGGTGACGGACTCTTCATAATAATAACCGTAGTCCATCTCAGGCATGGGGGCAGGGGCCGCCGGCTCTGCAGGAGCTTCCGGGGCCATGGGAGCCTCAACAGCGCCCATGGACATGGCGTTTTTGTCAGCGGGGCTGGCTGGACTGGAGGCAGCACCGCAGCCGGTGAAGAGACAAAGGGCGAGAATCAGGCAGAGAATGAGGGATATACTGCGTTTCATGTTTTTGTCCTCCTTATATTCAAAAGATGATGTCAGAGCTTTTGCGTGTTTACCTCTATGACGCATTATAGTGGAAAAAGTTTCAGCAATAAAGATATTTTTTTCGTTTTTTTTCATCGGTTGACACAAATGCGCTCTCCGTGGTAAATTATATGGGCGCAAGTTAATATGGAGGTGTATCGAAGTGGTCGTAACGAGGCTGACTCGAAATCAGTTGACGGGTAACACCGTCCGGGGGTTCGAATCCCTCCACCTCCGCCAAAAAGAAGTAACTTTTGTTTACCAAAAGTTGCTTCTTTTTTATCCAAGCCGCAGGCTTGGCATATCATCACGAGTCAGCGTGTATATCATCGCCGCAGGCGCATATCATCAGCCGAAGGCTGTATTTCCTGCGGCTTGATGAGATACAACACTTCGTGTTGATGATATGCAATTCCTTTGGAATTGATGATATACAAGGCTTCGCCTTGATTAGTTTTCCAAACTGTGGTAAAATATTTTCAAGGAAACGGAAAAGAATTGAATCAAATCAGGGAAGAAATCGGATTTTAGTTTTGCAAAGCACACGGTAAACTAACATGATCATAGGAGGAATCTCAGTGAAAAAGATTATCCGGCATCCAGTTTGCGGCGAGATTGTTTACACGGAAAATTTCTGGACAGGCAGAAAGACCCTGACAGTGGGCGGAGAAACTCAGCGGGTTCCCAGAAAAGAGTTTGTGATTGACGGGAAAAGGGCTCTTGTAAAGGGCAATCTTTTAACGGGGGCAAGTCTGCTCATAGAGGGGGAATTCCTTGAACTGATACCGAAAACCTCGTGGTATGAATATTTGCTTGCAGTTCTCCCCCTGATATTTGTGATGGTATGGGGCAACAGCCCGGCCCTGTGCGCCATTTTCCCTGTCATCGGCGGAGGTATTGGAGGCTTTATAGGAGCTCTCGGAATGTGCCTGTCGATGCTGCTCATGAAAAGGACAGGCTCTGCTGTGGCCAAGGTATCTATTGGAATAGGAATGCTGCTGGGGACTGCATTGGTTTCATTTGTTCTGGCATTTATCTTCATTCTGCTCATGTTCCTGTGATAATGTGATTATTGCTGATATGATTGCTTAAAAAAGGCGGCACTCTGCGTGCCGCCTTTTCAGCGTATCAAAAAACCACGCTACATTGTCATGTAACTGAGCAGCGGGGGCGGGTGTAGGGGGCAAAGAGCCCCCTGCACGTTAAAATCAATGCTTTTTTGAGCAAAAATTGCTCAAAAAAGGCGGCACTCTGCGTGCCGCCTTTTCAGCATGTCAGAGAACAAAGTCAATACCTCCCTCTGATGAGAGAGGTGGGTACGAAGGGGCGGAGGGAGAGAAAAATAGCTACACCTCAGTCTCGCGCTCGCTCGACAGCTCCCCTGACAAGGGGGAGCTATAGGCGGAACTGAAAACCTGTACTTTCCATTTTTCCAATCGATTGGAATTGCCCCTTGAGTGATTTGGCTGAAGCATGTATAGTAACAGTAAAGGAGGCTTACTATGGAGAATTCTTTTTTATCAGAACTGGAAAGAAGCTTCAAGAAGTGCTCTGACGGTGCGCTGCATCCGGAATACACCCAACTTCTTGAAAAGCTGGATAATATGAGGCTGAGCAAGGAGCTCGTTGATTTCCTGTGCGCGAAAGCCACTTCCAAAAAGCATTTTTGGGAGATACGCTTAAAACATCTGCGCATTTTGCTTCGCAATCCTTCCTCCCGGGAGTTTGACCTTAAGGATTTCTATCTGGAGAATCTGAAAAAGAGCAGAAGCCTTACGATGAAACTGTTTTTTATTCGTGGCTATGCCATTTATGCCTCTGAGGAGGAGCTGATACCCGTCATGGAACGGTTCTGCAGGAATCTTGAGAAACCCAGCTATATTGAC
>JAZNZM010000287.1:0-4587 GCA_045594965.1 Oscillospiraceae bacterium
AGGCTCATCGCCTGACCCCAACATTTATTATAGAACCATTTTTATATCGCTGAGATAATTCAAAGTTCAAACTGCAGAAGACGGGATAAATTCTTAATTGTCCTTTTATATTTCCAAAGCTGTGCCCAAACACCGCCCCAAAGACAGGGGATATATACGGCAGATTCGGATAAATCCACCGCGCAGTAAACAATTCCTTCCTGGGTGGACAGGCTCTCCACAGCGTTTGTGTTCAGAAAATGCTGCAGACTTTCATTCATGTGTTCCGTTACGATAATACAGCATCTTGTGCTGTGCAAAAAGGTATCCCGGGACATTTTTCTTGGAATTATTCCGGCATCAACGGCGCTCAGAACAGCTTCCTTTTCAAGCTGGCGAAATTCCTGTGCATTGAAGCTGCGGCTGCTGAAAATAAACCAGTGGGTAAACTGCCTGCCTTCCAGCTTCCGCGCGCAGAGTACACCGTTATCAAGCTTCAGAAAGGAGAGAAAATCGGTGAGCCTCTCGAATATATGTGAGGGTTCAGCGTTGGTGAGTGTGTATTTATAGGGGACAAGGGGAGACTTGCCGTAGTCTGCTCTTTTGTAGCATATGTGTGTGAATACGGCAGTGACGGCAGCAAAGACTGTGAAGATAATCGAGCCGGTCAGAAAGGGAATGCTGCCGTGAACAGCAGAATAAATTACAAAGCAGATGCCGGAAAAGAGACCGATGATACAGAATATTACAAGATAGCTGTAGAGGCCTATTAAAAGATGTTTTCTGTCTTTCATAAAATGGCCTCCTTAATCTGTAATTTATGAGAACCTAAGTATTTAAGCAGTATACATTCTGTAAATAAAGCTCACTATTTGCGCTCTTGTACATTCCGAAGCGGGGGAGAATAAGCCATCTGCCGTTCCTGTTGTAATACCTCTGTCAAAGGCCCATGAAACAGCAGAAGAATACCATGTGCCATCGGGAACATCCGCAAAGCTGTTATCAAACTGAATTTCGGGACTTCCCGCAGCACGGTACATAAAAGCTGCCACCTGAGCGCGAGTGCATACGGAAGCAGGGGAGAAGTGGCTTTCATCGGTTCCCGTGGTGATGCCCTTTTCCACAGCCCACAGCACCGCTTTGCAGAAATAGCTGTCCTCGTTTATGTCCTCAAAGGGATTTTCGCCTGTGCCCGGCTCCGGCTGGCCTGCAGCGCGCCACAGGAAGGTGACAACCTGAGCACGGGTACAGAACTGAGATGGGCCGAACATGTTTTCGGAAATGCCCTTGGTGATGTCCTTGGCAACAGCCCAATAAACGGGCTCTTCAAACCAGCTTCCCTCGGGGATGTCTATGAAAAGGCCGGAGGGAAGTTTTTCGATAGTTTCGCTCCTGGTCTCGCCGCAGCGGGTACAGGTATAGCTGATGACGCCCTCTGTGTCGATACCGGGGCTTTGGGTCACATTGCCTTCGTTCCAGCTGTGCCCCAAGGGTGGAGTTTTTTCCTCCGACAAGCGCTTTTCACCGCAGCGTGCGCAGGTGGAGGATACAGTGCCTTCTTCTGTGCATGTAGCGTCATTGTCGCTTTTGCATTCTCCGAAATCATGTCCGAGAGCCTCAGCTCTGTCTGTGACGGTGCTCAGTCCGCAAAGAGCGCATGTGTGGCTGGTATATCCCGACGACATGCAGCCGGGAGCGAGATATTTGCTCTCTATCATACTCTTGTCCTGAGCATTCTCACCGCAGGGATAGAGCCTGAGCTCCCTGAGCCCGGCGGGCAGGGGATAACTCTCATTACCTATATAATTAACAACAAAATCCAGACCTGATACCCCGTTGCTGCCGCTTTCGGCTACGGTACTTAGAGCGGTTTCGTCCTTCATTCTTGTGTAATGCCCGTCCAAAGGGGAGGGTGGAAGCAGAACATTCCCTGCTGTGTCATGTACGGAAACATATATCATGTTGCTGCCATCGGGCTTAGGGCGGTTTTCCACACGGACCTTGCGGAGACCGTCGCTGCCCGGACTGCGTCCGAAATGGTGGTAACGGAAGGTGTGGGCATCGGGAACACCGCTGGCCGCTATTTCTTCCTGTGTAAGCCACTGCAGCTCGTAGTAGTGGGCATAGATACCTCCGTCAAGCTCCATGATGAGAGGGTATACAGAGTCTATGTATTTGGTACAGGACAGAACCAGAGGATCACTGCCTTCAATGACATATTCAAGGACCCATGGCTTGTCGTGGAAGAGGCTTACAGGCTCATTGAGCCTGCAGTAGCTTCCGGCGCCGTCACCGGGCGTCCACACATACTCCGCCGACTCGTGGGGGCAGCCGTTGGGAATATCGATGGTGAAGCTCTCCTTGAAATACCAGTGAAATTCAGTAATAAGCATAATGGCCAGAACTTTGCCCAGACCCTTAAGGGCGGAATCAACGGAGGTATCGAAGCCTTCTTCGCCGATATGTTCGTAGTTACCGTCAAAATCGAAGTTATCAAAAAGGTGTAGGTCAATGCTGTAGGTTGTGGCTTCTTCCGTAACGGCGGTGCGGCGGAAGGTGTAGCCTATAAAAAGGTCTCCGGTTATCAGCTCAAGAGCATCGTCGTTTCTGTTGGTGGGACCAACATAGGCAGGGGAACCGTAAATGAGCTCTGTGTCTGTAATGGTACCGGCGAAACGGTCATAGTCCTGAAAGTCATTGCGGAAGCCCAGATAGCTGTACATATGATAATAGTTGTGCCAGCCGGTTTTGCCGTAGCTATGGAATACATCTTCTCCGCTGCTTTCCATCAGAAGAAGGGTTTCGCTTATAACATTAATCATGGATTCGCGGAATACCATTGAACCGAAAATGGTGGCAACGGTGTTGCTGTTGGGGCTGAGAGACCAGTCGGCACCCTTGCCGTAAAGCGAGCGCTTAAGGAAATCCTCAACAGCTCCGTCGGAACTTCCGGCGCGCACATGCTCAGCGGCGTAGTTATTATACAGCTTTTCGGCTTCGGTGCGTATGAGCTGCTCACGGGAGGGACTCTGCGCTGCCTGCGCCGTCAATGAGGCAGTGCCGGAAATGAAAAGTGAAAAGACAAGAACCACGGCCAAAATCTTTTGTTTCATGTTGTACCTCTCTGAAATAATATTAATATGCGCCTATTATATCACTTGGAAAAGGGTATTTCAAACAGAGTATTTGTGCAGCAGAAAGCAAAAAAATAAGAAAATTTTTTCTCCAAAGCGTAAAAAAACCTTGACTACTTTTGTTAATTATGCTAAAATCTCAAATTGTGTGGGCTCTTTATGCCTATACGGTAATTTTTTGCGGTTTTTTTCCGTAAAAGAGAAAAATAATTAAAGAAAGGAGAAATCAATGCCTACTTTTAACCAGCTGGTAAGAAAGGGAAGACAGCAGGCTACCTACAAGAGCAACTCTCCCGCAATGCAGAAGGGTCTGAACACCCTGCGCAACAAGGAGACCGATCTGCCCTCCCCCCAGAAGCGTGGCGTCTGCACCGCAGTTCGTACTTCTACTCCTAAGAAGCCCAACTCCGCACTCCGTAAGATCGCCCGTGTTCGCCTGACCAATGGCTACGAAGTCACCGCTTACATCCCCGGTATCGGTCACAACCTGCAGGAGCACTCTGTGGTTATGATCCGCGGCGGTCGTGTAAAGGACCTTCCTGGTGTACGTTACCACATCATCCGTGGTACTCTCGATGCTCAGGGCGTCTCCGGACGTATGCAGGCCCGCTCCAAGTACGGTGCAAAGCGTCCCAAGGCCGGCAAGAAGAAGTAATCTTCAAATTTTTAAACAAGATTTTTTTCCAACAGCAAATTTTAATTTGCCCTGTTGTTAACATAGATTAACCTCAGGGCGCAAACGGACACACACCGTAAGCGTGTTCGAGTACCGTTGAAATCATTTCATAATGAAGGAGGGAAGTACAAGTGCCCAGAAGAGGTAACGTCCCCAAGAGAGAAATTCTGCCCGATCCTGTATATAACAGTGTTCTGGTATCCAAGCTGATCAACAGCGTTATGCTCGATGGTAAGAAGGGTGTAGCCCAGAAGGTCGTTTACGACGCATTTGCTATCATCGAGGAGAAGACCGGTAAGAACGGTCTTGAGGCTTTCACCGAGGCTATGAACAACATCATGCCCGCTCTCGAGGTCAAGGCCCGCCGTGTCGGCGGTGCTACCTATCAGGTCCCCATCGAGGTTCGTCCCGAGCGTCGTCAGACCCTCGGCCTCCGTTGGATCACCGCTTACTCCCGTAAGCGCAGTGAAAAGACCATGAAGGAGCGCCTTGCAGGTGAAATCATGGATGCATGCAACAACACCGGCGCATCCGTCAAGAAGCGCGAAGATATGCACAAGATGGCCGAGTCCAACAAGGCTTTCGCCCACTTCCGTTGGTAATCACCGCATAGTAGAGAAAAGGAGAACGTTATGCCGAGAAAAGTTACTCTGGAAAACACAAGAAATATCGGCATCATGGCCCACATCGATGCAGGCAAGACCACGACCACCGAGCGTATTCTGTACTACACGGGCGTCAACTATAAGATTGGCGAGACCCACGAGGGTACCGCCACTATGGACTGGATGGAGCAGG
>JAZNZM010000288.1:0-5263 GCA_045594965.1 Oscillospiraceae bacterium
GCACGTCCGTGCGGAAATGTACGATACCCGTGACCCGGATACCCTCATAGCCACCGCTGCCGGAGCCTTCAGAAGATTCAAAAACGCCCGGAAATTCCAGTGGTGAGCAATATAAAGGCCCTCTTGTAAAGGGGGCTGTCAGTGAAGCTGACTGGGGGATTGCCCCAATTCGCCGCGCCTTGTTGCCGGCACGGAAGCTTTGACTGCACAATCCCTCTGTCACGCCTTGCGGCGTGCCACCTCCCTTTGCACAAGGGAGGCCTTAAATGAAGTAAACCCCGGATGTTTTTCACATCCGGGGTTGATATTTTTTATTCAGCTTCCTTAATAAGCTTCTCCAGAGCCGCAATTCTCTGGCAAATGCAGAAAACGTTCATGCTGGCGTAGAGCTCAGGGGTAGAGGGATAGGAGGGAGCGATTCTCACCTCTCTGTCGTGGGGGTCGATGCCGTAGGGGAAGGCGGCGCCTGCCTCGGTGAACTTGACGCCTGCCTGAGCGCAGAGCTCAACGCAGCGGCTTGCGGTGCCGTCCAGACCCTCATAGCTGATGAAGTAGCCGCCGTTGGGGTTGGTCCAGCTGCCTATGCCGGTTCCGGCAAGGCCGCTATTCAGTGCGGCAAGGGCGCAGTCGAACTTGGGACGGAGATAATCGGCCTGCTTCTTCATGTGGGCGCGAAGTCCGTCCAGATTCTTGAAATACTTCACATGGCGAAGCTGGTTTATCTTGTCATAGCCTATGGTCTGAACGCCCATCTGCTTCAGGAGGAAGTCCACATTGCGCTTGCTTGCCACAAATACGGCGAGACCTGCGCCGGAGAAGGTGACCTTGCTGGTGGACATGAACTCATAAACCATATCCTCGCTGCCGTACTTTTCGCAGGCCTCAAAGATGTTCATGAGATAATCGTCCTCCTCACGGAAGCCGTGGACATAGTAAGCGTTGTCCCAGAAAATGCGGAAATCGTCGGCGGCAGGCTTCAGGGCGGCCAGCGCCTCAACGGTCTCGGGGGAGTAGGTTATGCCCTGAGGGTTGGAGTACTTTGGCACGCACCAGATACCCTTTACGGAGGGGTCATTCTCGGCATACTCTCTCACCATGTCCATATCGGGACCGGTGGAGGTCATGGGGATGTTTATCATCTCGATGCCGAATTCCTGACAGATGCGGAAGTGGCGGTCATAGCCGGGGATGGGGCAGAGAAACTTAAGCTTTCCCTGCTGGCCCCAGGGCTTGCTGCCGCCGCAGACGCCCAGCACAATGGCCTTTATCATCATGTCATACATGAGAGCAAGAGAGCTCTGGCCGCCCATGATCACGTTCTCCATCTTCACGCCCAGAAGCTCGGCAAAAAGCTCCTTGGCCTCGTCCACGCCTGCCAGCTCGCCGTAGTTGCGCACATCGGTGCCCTTGCGGGTGTAAATAAGGTCATAGGGGTTCTGCTGGAGCATCTCCATGCTCAGGTTCAGCTGGGTGGGGTCGGGCTTGCCGCGGGACATATCCAGCTTGTGGCCTGCCTTCTTCTCGTTTTCGTAGCGGGCAAGCAGCACATCAAGCTCTGCCCTGCGCTCATCTATGCTCATGTTGAAATAAGTCTTCATAGTCGATGCCTCGATTCTAAAAGGATTAGCACATATTATAATGTACGGACAAGTAAAATACAAGGGTTTGCAGTAAATATTTTTTATTAATTTAATGCGTTCAAGCGTGAAAATCCGGTGTAGACGGCACAAAGGCAATGGTATATAATATAAGAAAAATGACGGATGCCCGGAATACACACCGCAGCCGTAGGGGCGGTCCACGAATCGCCCGCATATGGCGGGAGCCGTAGGGCGGGGGCTTGCTCCCGCCGAAAAAAGAATCCTGCACCCGTAGGGGCGATTCACGAATCGCCCGCGGGCGACGAAACGTCGCCCCTACGATGGGAAACGCACATTGTCCCATTTTACCGTAGGGGCGGATATCATCCGCCCATAAAACCGCAGCAACCATATGCCCGGCATGGCAGCAGCGGCAGCGGAAAGAAAGGGCAAATTGTATGGATTCAGGATCCCGATTATGTGGCGCTATGGAATTATCATAATCTGCAGCGAATGAGGGTTTTTCAAGGGAGAAACACATTTCGCCCTTGAATGGGCTTTTGCATACTTTTGTACCACAACAAAAGTATCCCGCCGGAGGCATCGTATAACGGTCCGGCCGGTGTCCGGCCCCTACGAAAAGCCGCCGTAGGGGCGATTCACGAATCGCCCGCATATGGCGGGAGCAAGCCCCCGCCCTACGGGTGCAGGATTCTTCATCGCCACCAATTTGAGGGGGCCTTCAGGCGCACCGATACAAAAAATCCGCCGAAAAATTTCGGCGGATTTTGAATTTTATATTTTTCAGTCCTTCACAATATGCACATTCATGTGGGCATAGCTCATCTTCACGCCGTTGCGGGCGAAGGACTCGCGGACGCCCTCCATAAGGCCGAAGTAGACATCCCAATAGTCGGCATTATTGCACCATACGCGGACTATGTACTCAATAGAGGAATCCTTATATGCACCAAGCTTCACGAAGGGAGGCTCGTGATCGCTGATGCGGCTGTCGGCAGCAATGACTTCCATAATAGCCTTCTTAACTTCCTCAGTGCTGTTATCATAGGAAGCGCTGAAGGTGAGGTCAACGCGGCGGAGGGGATTGCGGCTGTAGTTTACAATGCTGGCTGCGGTAACATCGCCGTTGGGGATGGTGACAACGCGGTTATCAAGGGTGTCGATAACAGTGTAAAACAGGCCTACGCTCTTTACTGTGCCCAGATTTGCTCCCACCTCAATAAGGTCGCCCTGAACGAAGGGACGGGTGAGCAGCAGGGTGATGCCGGAAAAGAGATTGCTCATTACATTCTGTACGGAAAGGCTGAGAGCCAGACCGGCAACGGAGAGCAGAGCAACGAGAGAAGCGGTGTTGATGCCCACGGCCTCTGCCACAATGATGATGGCAAGAGCCCAGAGGACTATCTTCAGGGCGGTTTTTACAAAGCCCTTGAGGGTGCCGTCTATCTTGCTGGACTTGTCCAGAATCTTGCTCACCACGGTGGAGACTACCTTGATGGCAATGAGGCAGACAAGGAAGATAACTATGGCGCCAATGATATTGGTGCCGCCCTCCATGCCTATTTTGGCCAAAAACTCTTTGATAAATTCCATTTTGTATTTTCCTCCTCTTTGGTTTTTGATTTAACAGACACAGTATATCATCAAATATTCGCAAAGTAAAACATATTGTGAACAATTTGGCTCAATCCGGTAACATGAATAATTATTTGCCTCTCTGCTGAAAATAATTTCAGAGACTTTTAAAAATCTGTTCGGCCTTTGTTCATTATTCCGTAATATATGGCTGATATATTAGAGACACAAAGAGGTGAGCAATCATGTCATACGATGATAACAACAAGCGCGATCAGGACAGGGGTTTCACCGGCGAGTTCGCCGCAGGCAGCGGCGAATACCATTTCGTCCGTCCGGACGCCAACCGTCAGCCCTGGTCCGACGCAAGCTATATACCCTCCGACGATGCCACAGCCGTGCCCAAAAGCTACCGCTGCGGAGAGTCGGAGCCTCAAAAGCCAAAAAAGCCCAAAAAGCAGCACTCCCCGAGGCGTGGAATGCCCGCTCTGGCAGTTATAGCCCTTTGCCTTGTCTGCGCCATACTTGGCAGCGTGGGCGGCGGCATGCTGGCAGCGGAAGTGGTTTCCGACCGCTTCGAGGAAACTCTCGATGAGCTTTCTGCCGAGCACAAGATCCTCGGCGGCTCTCTCACTCTGCCCCAGCAAAGCAACGGCACCGGCCAGACCCAGCCCGAAAATGTGAATCTTGACGGCAGCTATCTCTCACCCGGAGAAATATACACCATCGCCTGCCAGCAGGTGGTGGCTGTGACCACGGAGATAACCTATAAAAACTATTTTGGCTTCACCACCTCCTCCGCCGTTTCCGGCTCAGGCTTCATCATAAGCGCCGACGGCTATATTCTCACCAATTACCATGTTATTGAGGACGCAGCCAAGGGTGGCTACGAGATAAGCGTTCTCACCCATGACGGCAGCAAGTATATTGCCTCCATAGTGGGCTTCGAGGCCGACAACGATGTGGCAGTGCTGAAAATCGAGGCGGAAAACCTCTCCGCAGTGGTGCTTGGCGACAGCGACTATATGTCCGTAGGTGACGCGGTTTATGCCGTGGGCAATCCTCTGGGCGAGCTGGAATACACCATGACCGGCGGCATGGTCTCCGCTCTGGACAGAGACATCAGCACCTATGACTCCTCCACAGGCAGCTATACCAGCATCAACATGTTCCAGATAGACGCGGCTGTGAACTCCGGCAACTCCGGCGGACCCGTGTATGACCGGCACGGTCAGGTCATCGGCATAGTCACCGCCAAATACTCCGATACCGGTGTTGAGGGTCTGGGCTTCGCCGTTCCCATCAATGACGCCGTGTCCATAGCCGAGGATCTCATCACCAAGGGCTATGTGAGCGGCAAGGCCTATATGGGCATCAGGGCAGACACCCTCCCCGCCTCCGTCAGCCAGTATTACGGACTTCCTGCCGGAGCGTATGTTACCGAAGTGGAAAGCGGCTCCTGCGCAGACAAGGCCGGCATCCAGGTTGGCGATATTATCACTGCCATTGACGATACCCCCATCAGAAGCGATGATGAGCTTATTTCCGTAAAGAAGAGCTACCGCGCCGGTGACGAGGCAAAGATAACCGTTTCCCGCGACCGGGGCGATGAGGTGCTCACCATAGTCTTTGACGAAGAAATTCCCGGCAAGAATCAGGATAGTCAGCCCAGCGGCAGCTTCGACAACGACTATTACGGCTTCAATCAGATACCCGGCTTCGGCGGTTTTGGCGGCTTCATGGGCTGAGTCCGGATCCTCCCAAGCCAAACACAACAAAGCTTCTATCCAACTTTTTCATATCCTCTCTTTCTTATCTTTCTTATCTCTCTTTCCCCAGCGCGAAGACACCGCAGGTTTTCCCTGCGGTGTCTTTGTTTTAAATTTACGGATCATGAATGGCGCGATGAGGTCATCGCGCCCTACGGGAGTGCATCCTCCGACTTCCCTCCTCGCAGCCGTAGGGGCGATTCACGAATCGCCCGCATATGGCGGGAGCAAGCCCCCGCCCTACGAGGGTGCGTTAAGAAAATGTGGCGGTGGCATATTTTTAGCAGGCGACCGCAGCGGCTATGCCGCGAGGAGGGA
>JAZNZM010000289.1:0-3806 GCA_045594965.1 Oscillospiraceae bacterium
TTCCTCGGGGATGACCAGACTGAGAGCCTCAATAGCAACCTCTATCATGCCGTCATCAGGCTCGCGGGTGGTGATGTGCTGGGTCATCTTGCCGGGCCATGCAACTATGGCGGCAAGGCGGCTGTCGCTTCTGCCGACCCAGCGGTTTATCTCGTAGGTAATGCCCACGATGAAGGGCAGCAGTATGAGCTTGCAGCACATACGAATGAGTGCGGAAACAATTCCGGGCAGAGCTTCGATGGCAGGGAAGAGGCTGAGCACCCATGTCATGAAGGAGATAACGAAAATGCTGATGATCATAACCACCACAAGGAAACTGGTGCCGCAGCGGGGGTGGAAGCGGCTCTGCTTGCGGACGTTCTCCACAGTGAGGGGCAGACCTGCTTCGTAGCAGAAAATGCTCTTATGCTCAGCGCCGTGGTATGCGAAGAGACGCTTGATCTCCTTCATGCGTGTGGCAAACCAAAGGTAGAGCATGAAGATGATGATGCGGATAATGCCCTCAAGTATGCAGCGGCCTATAAGACCGATGGAGTCAGGCAGAAGCTCAAAGAGGAAGGCGGGGAGCAGGAAGAAAAGTCCCACTGCCAGCAGAACGCCCAGCACCATGGCAAATCCCATAACGATTTTTTCGGCCTTCTCGCTGCCCAGCTTTTCCTCAAGCCAGAGGTCGAACTTGCCGGGCTCCTCCTGATCCTCTTCGGGGAGAAATTCCGCAGACCATGTGATGGCCTTCATGCCGTTTTTCATGGATGAGATGAGCATGTGGCCGCCGCGGACGAAGGGCCATGCAAGGAAGGGATACTTGCTCTTGGTATCGGGAAGATCGTCCACCTGAACGGCGAACTCGCCGTCGGGCTTTCTGCATACCATGCTCTGCTTGAAAGGACCGCGCATCAGAATGCCCTCTATAAGGGCCTGACCGCCTATGCTTGTTTTGAAACTGCAGCTTTTAGTTTTCTTTGCCATATCGGATTCCTTATTTCTGAATTTATTTTAATAAACCGGGTGTACAATAAACCGTACTTTTGTCATGCTTTGTCTGTCGGGTATCTTACGCTCAGAAGCCCCATTTGTAGCCATATCCCCATACGGTGGTGATATATTCCGGATCTGTGGGATTGTCCTCAATTTTTATGCGCAGACGGCGGATGTTAACATCCACGATTTTCTCTTCGCCGAAATAACCTTCGCCCCACACTCTTGAGAGTATATCGCTGCGGCTTAGGGCAGTGCCGGGGTGGGTCATGAAAAGAAGCATAAGGGAATATTCTATCTGGGTGAGACGCAGCCGCTGTCCGTTTTTCTCCAGAATGCGGGTGCGGGTGTTGATGCGGAAGGGGCCGTGGCTTATGCAGCCATCGGAGTCTGGCTCATCGCGTGTTGCTACGCGGCGGCAGAGGGCGTCTATTCTTGCAACGAGCTCCATGGGAGAGAAGGGCTTGGCAACATAATCGTCTCCTCCGGAGGAAAGCCCCATAACCTTGTCCATTTCCTGAGCCTTGGAGGAGAGGAAAATTATGCCCAGATTTGTGTTGTCCTCTCTTATGCGCCTGACGAGGGAGAAACCGTCCCCGTCGGAAAACTCGGTTTCCAGCAGCAGCACTCTTATATCGGGATTTAGCCTGAGAGCGTCCAGAGCCTGGGAGGCGGTGGCGGTCTCAATGGGGTGGTATCCGGCTCTGCGAAGGTTCAGCGCGGCGAAGGAGCGGATGCCGCTTTCCGGGTCAAGAAGCAGTATTTTTTTCAAGCTCTCCGCCTTCCTTCCTGTGAGCACACTGAGCGCATAATATAACTAAGATATATTATCACATATCCGCACAAAATGGTAGCAAAAAATTGTTAATGTACAGTGAATTTCAGAGAGAATCTGCGCCTGAAATAATATAAAACATATTTTTGCCGTGGTGCTTGAAATTCTAATAGAATTGATATATAATACTATGGCATGCCGGTGTGATGGAATGGTAGACGTGCTTGACTCAAAATCAAGTGTCCTCTGGACGTGGGGGTTCGAGTCCCCCCACCGGCACCATAATAAGTGGACGGGTAAGGTTTCCCATTGAAGTGGGATAACGGATACCCGTCCATTTTTTGCTTTCATTTAGGTGTACATTTGCGACCTTGTGTTCCTTCTTGAATCTGTTAAAATAATAGCAGACAAAATATGGAGGGATGCGTATGAATCCAAACTCAAAACAGAAAAGAATAGCTTTTGGCTATCAGCGCTTAGCCAATAATCGAATTGCAATCCACGAAGGTCAAGCAGCAACATTACAGTTGATTTACAGAATGTACGCAGAATGATTTTACTCAAGCGCTGCTTACAAACACAGCCATTTGTCTCCGGCAATCCGGATTGTAAAACAGTGTTGGATCAACTTTACCGGGCATACGCAGAATCCCACGAAATCGATCCCCAGGAAATTAGTGACGGCTTCCGGGAATTGGAAACCTTCCTGGGACAGCTACCGCTGGATGACAATAACACCGTATTCAACCTATGTTGCAGCCTCTGCACAGCCTACGAACACAAGGCATTCCTGGACGGCCTCCACTACGGCGCACAACTGATGATGGAACTAAAAGAGCAGTAGTCACACAAACGCAAAAGCCCTCGCTGACCAAGAAAGGTGAAGCGAGGGCTATTTGTGAGAATTTTGGGCCATATGTGAATGAAAAAGTCAAAATTCTTGAAAAATCAGCCTTCCTATGATAATATATTCTGAAAGGCACTTTTATTTTTAAGAGGAGGACTGGCAATGAAACACAATGAAAATTCCAGAGTGAAGATTCCTGCGCTTGTCCACCTCACTCGTTTGGGATACGAGTACCTGTCCCTGAAAGAATATGACGGCGGTATTCATGAGGAGACCAACATTTTCCGTAGCCTTTTCCGTGAAAGCATTGCACGCATCAATGGCAAGAAGCTGTCCGAACATGATGTGGATGCTTTGTTGGCAGAACTGACCGTTAAACTGTCCAATGACGATTTGGGCCGTGCTTTTTATAACATTCTGCTTAATGGCATCAACGGCTACCGCCTCGTTGATTTTGAAGATCATGACAGAAATAGCTTCCATGTGGTGACGGAACTGACCTATAAGAATGGCGATGACGAATTTCGTCCTGACATCATTCTACTGGTCAATGGTATGCCCCTGTCTTTTGTTGAGGTTAAAAAGCCGAACAATAGGGATGGCATCATCGCTGAACATAACCGAATCAATTCCCGATTCTCAAGAAAGGTATTTCGTCGGTTCGTAAATATTACCCAGCTGATGGTATTCTCCAACAATATGGAGTATGACGATACCGATGTAGAGCCAATTCAGGGTGCATTCTATGCATCCAGCAGTTACGAGAAGCTGTTCTTTAATCGCTTCCGGGAAGAAGATGCCCGTATCCATACTGCTATTCCGGTAATTGATGCCGCCACAGAAGATTTTATTCTGCAGGACAATAATCTCGTATCTATCAAGGGTACGAATGAATATAACATGAACCTGAGCGAAGTATCTCCTACTAACCGTATACTGACTTCGCTCTTTTCTTTTGATCGTTTTATGATGCTGCTGAAGTACGGTTTTGCATATGTGGAACGTACTGACAAAAACGGCATTAAGACCTTACAGAAGCACGTTATGCGTTACCCTCAGTTTTTTGCTACTCTGGCGATTGAGAGGAAGCTGGATCAAGGGGCAAAGCACGGCATCATTTGGCATACCCAGGGCAGTGGTAAAACTGCGCCGGCATTCCATAATGTCCGTTACCTGCAAGTCGGATCGTAGCCATGTCGTCCTGTG
>JAZNZM010000290.1:0-2532 GCA_045594965.1 Oscillospiraceae bacterium
GTGTAGGGGACGGCGTCCTCGACGTCCCGAAAGCACGTTTTGAGGTATCAATCCATGAAATACGGCAACATAAAATATTTCGACATAGCCGACGGTCCCGGTGTGCGCACCACGCTCTTTGTCTCCGGCTGCAGCCACCATTGCCCCGGCTGCTTCCAGCCCGAAACCTGGGACTTTGATTTCGGCGAGGACTTCACTCCCGAGGTGGAGGACAAAATCATAGAATCTCTGGCTCCCGACTATGTGGACGGGCTGACGCTGGTGGGCGGCGAGCCTATGGAAAAGGTCAACCAGAGGGGGCTGCTCCCCTTTGTAAAGCGGGTGAAAGCCGCCTGTCCCGGGAAGGACATCTGGTGCTACACAGGCTACACTCTTGAGACAGACCTGCTCAGCCCCAGCCGCGCCCGCTGCGAGGTGACGGACGAGCTGCTGAGCCTCATCGATGTTTTGGTGGACGGAGAATTTATTGAAGCCCAGAGAGATTTGACTCTTCTTTTCCGGGGCAGCCGCAACCAGCGGCTCATCCACCTGCCAAAGACTCTCGAAAAGGGCGAGGTCGTGCTCTGGGAGCAGAAATAAGGACTTGGCTGCGGCGATGGATTTGATTTGTCCCTCATCAGTCTCGCTGCGCTCGACAGCTTCCCCCGAGGGAAGCCCTATAAGGAAAGGATTTTGAATTTATGACCGGTTTTGACGAGCTTTGGCCCGGTGGGCCTAAATTCCTGCAGCAGGAGGATTCCTTCCGCCTTTCCACGGACTCCGTGCTGCTGGCTCACTTTGCCGAGAGCATACGGGCAAAGAAAATTCTGGACATAGGCTGCGGCGCGGGAGTGCTGACGGTTTTGCTCAGCTATGCCCGTCCCGATGCCAAGGTTGCCGGCATAGACATTCAGCACGACTCCGCCGCACTCAGCCGCTGCAATCTTGAGGCCAACGGCTTTGAGCCGGAGGCTGTTATTGAAGGGGATATCCGCAATTTCCGCGAGATATATCAGGCGGGATTTTTTGACCTTGTTATCTCCAATCCGCCCTACTTCCCTGTGGAAAGCGGCTATAACGCACCCCTTGACAGCCGCGCCATAGCCCGTGACGAGCGCTGCCTCAATCTGGAGGAGCTTTGCGCTGCCGCAAAGTATCTCTGCCGCTGGGGCGGAGCCTTTGCCCTTGTCCACCGTCCGGAGCGCCTTTCGGAAATTTTCTGCACTCTCACCAAACACGGTCTTGAGCCAAAACGCCTGCGCATGGTACAATATAAGGCAGGCCACGCCCCCAACCTTGTGCTTATTGAAGCCCGTCGGGGCGGCAAGCCGGGGCTGAACATAGAAAAGCCCCTCATCCTCTGCAAGCCTGACGGCAGCGACACCGAAGAGGTTTTGCAAATCTATCACAGAAATTAGGAGACCGCCATGGCCGGAACACTTTACCTTGTGGGCACACCTATAGGAAACCTCGGCGATATGTCCCCCAGAGGCCTTGAAACGCTGCGGGGCGTGGACTTCATCGCCGCCGAGGATACACGGGTGACCCTGAAGCTTCTCAACCGCTTTGAAATAAAAAAGCCCCTTATCTGCTATTTTGAGCATAACCGTGCCGAAATGGGTGAAAAGCTCCTTAGCCGCCTTCTCATGGGGGAGAGCTGCGCCCTTGTCACCGACGCAGGCATGCCCGCCATATCCGACCCCGGTGAGGACATAGTCCGCCAGTGCGCCGAGCACGGTGTGAATGTTATAGCCATTCCCGGCCCCAGCGCCTGCGTCACCGCCCTTGCAATGAGCGGCCTTAGCACCCAGCGCTTTTGCTTCGAGGGCTTTTTGTCCACAAATAACAAGAGCCGCCGTGAGCATCTTGAGAGCCTGCAGGGCGAGAAGCGCACCATGATATTTTACGAGGCCCCTCACAAGCTTCTGCGCACTCTCTCCGATTTCCTGCAGTACTTCGGTGACCGCCAGATTGCCCTCTGCCGGGAGATGACCAAGCTCCACGAGGAGGTAATCCGCACCACTCTCAGCGGAGCCGTCGAGCACTTCACCGCAAC
This sequence comes from Oscillospiraceae bacterium, assembly GCA_045594965.1. Classification (GTDB taxonomy): domain Bacteria; phylum Bacillota; class Clostridia; order Oscillospirales; family Oscillospiraceae; genus SIG459. The sequence goes on from JAZNZM010000290.1 coordinate 2,036, forward strand.
TCCTCCCAAGGGCGAGTTCGTGTTGGTCATAGCCGGCGCGCCCGAGCAGGAGCCTGAGCAGCTGACGGAAGAGGACGCTCTTGGAATAGTTGAGCGCTACCGCAATGAGGGCATGAGTCTGAAGGAAGCCTGTAAAAAAGCCGCAGCCGAAACGGGCTACAGCAAAAACGAGCTTTATTCCATGGCGCTGGAGAGATAAATGCCTTTAAAGGCTTCCCCTGGGGGAAGCTATCGAGCGTATGCGAGACTGATGAGGGATAAAAATACAAATCTGATTTCCCTCATCCGCCCTCCTTCGTCGGGCACCTTCCCCCAAGGGAAGGCTAATAAGAAATTTTGTTATATAAATCTCCCGAAAGGAACTATCGATATGGAAAGAATCAAAGCACGCACTCTCTCCGGCTTTATGGAGCTGCTTCCTGCCGATCAGGCCAAGATGGAGCGCTTCATGGAAGTTCTCAGAAAAACCTACTCCCTCTACGGCTTCACCGCTCTGG
>JAZNZM010000291.1:0-6084 GCA_045594965.1 Oscillospiraceae bacterium
TACGATCCGACTTGGTGCTTTTTTGACGGCAAATTCACCGCATTCAGGTTTTATCTTCTTCTGCCGCCGCGGGTAAGGAGCACAAGGCGCAGCAGCTGGAGAATAACGGCCAGCAGCGAGGCCACATAGGTCATGGCCGCGGCGCGGAGCACCTTGCCGGCGCCCCGAAGCTCATCGCCCATGAGCATGCCGCTGCCTTCGAGTATTTTCAAAGCTCGGGAGGAGGCATTGAATTCAACGGGCAGGGTGATAAGCTGGAACAAAACCACAAAGGCAAAGAGAAAAACGCCTATACGGGCAATGCCCAGCCAGCCGAAAACAAGACCCAGAAGAATAATGGGCCATGCCAGACGGGAACCTATATTGGCGATGGGAACGGCGAAGCTTCGCAGCTTGAGAGGACCGTAGCCAACAGCGTGCTGGATGGCGTGTCCGCACTCATGGGCGGCAACGCCTATGGCAGCCACGGAGCGGGAGCCGTAAACACTGTCGGAAAGGCGCAGCACCTTCTCGTTTGGAGCATAGTGGTCTGTGAGCGAGCCGCTGACCTTTTCAACGCGCACATCCCGAATGCCCGCGGAGAGCAAAATCCGCTCCGCAACAGCCTCGGCGGTGAGCCCCCTTGAGGAATGCTGGGAACTGAAGCGCCTGAAAGTGCTTCTCACGTTCAATGCCGCAAGGGCGCTTATGAGAGCGCCGATGATGACAAGAATATATGTTGAGTCCCAATAAAACATAATTAGCCACCTCTTGAATAAGTATGCTCAGTCTGTGGCCAAGTATAACATCTGTGCAAAATTTGGTCAACTCGGCCTGCAAAGGGCCTTATCCTTCTGAGCTTGCGCGAAGAGGCAGGGAGGTATATAATTGCAAAAAAGAGGGGAGGAACTGCGGAATGAGCAAAAAGAAAAAGCGCAAGGAAAAACGCCCGGATCCACCGCTGTCTCCCTTGGATAAGGTCATATACATAGCGCTTTTGATACTTGGACTCATAGCCTCAATGTGCGTGCTGGGTCTGCAGCTTGATGTCAGAGAGCGCCTTGCCTTTGCCGATGGAGCGCTGGCAAGCAATGTTCAGTCTCTTGCGGTGCTGACTGCGCTTCCCTTGACCCTGTTTATGGCCGTCGGCAGCCCACTGTTTTTCGCCCTATGCTGTTATGTCCGCAAAAAGCCGATTTTCGGCAACAAAAAGGTGAAATACGGGGAATATCCATGGCCCACGGGGCTTTACCCTCTTTTTGACAGGCGGAGAAAGCTTCATCCGATGAGCGAAAGGGAAAGACGGGCGAGAGACAAGGGCCTCTGCCTGTGCTTTGCGATTTTCGCGGCCTGCCTTGTGCTTTTTGCGTCGGGTATTGCTCCCCGATGCAGCCTCTGTGAAAACGGTGAAGTCAGGCACTATAACTGCTTCAATTCTCTCAGTGCGGTTTACTCTATAGATGACTTTGAAAGCGTTAAGTTTCGGACCTATAATCCCGGAAAAGGTGCTTCGTGGTCTTACGAAATGGTGCTCAGCAGAAGCGAATGGGAAAACTGCATTTTTTCTGCCGGTGATTTTTACGACAAAGATACCGATATAGATATCATGCTCTCCATAAAGGCAATGTTCCCGGAAAGCATGGTAAAATATCACGGTGCGGAGAGAGTGGAGCTTATCGATAATTTGAGCTCCGAGGATATGTCAAAGCTCCGTGAGCTGTTTTCGGAGTAATTGCCCTATCCTCTGCTGAGCGGCCCACTTGGCGGCGGGCTGTGGTCAGCCCGCCCTACAAACAATAAAAAAACAGGCCCGGGCGGGCCTGTTTTTTTGTCCTTTTAATATTTATCAATAGTTCTCTGCGCGGACCTCGAAGAAGGCCTGGGGATGAGCGCAGACGGGGCAGACTTCGGGAGCCTTGACGCCCAGAACAAGGTGGCCGCAGTTACGGCATTCCCAAAGGGTGACGCCGCTCTTTTCGAACACTTCCTTGGCCTCTACGTTGCGGAGGAGCTTGCGATAGCGCTCTTCGTGGGTCTTCTCAACGGCTGCAACGCCGCGGAACTGCTCGGCCAGCTCGTGGAAGCCTTCCTCATCGGCGTCCTTGGCCATGCGGTCATACATATCGGTCCACTCATAGTTCTCGCCCTCGGCTGCGTGGAGGAGATTCTCGGCGGTGTCGCCCAGCTCGCCCAGAGCCTTGAACCAGAGCTTTGCGTGCTCTTTCTCGTTTTCAGCGGTCTTCAGGAAGATCTCGGAGATCTGCTCGAAGCCGGCTTTCTTTGCCACAGAAGCGAAGTAGTAATACTTGTTGCGGGCCATGGACTCGCCTGCAAAGGCTTCCCAGAGATTCTTCTCGGTCTTGGTGCCTGCGTAGGGGTTCTTGGGAGCCTCAATCTGCTCGAAGAACTCGGGACCCTTCTTGCATCTGGGGCAGGTGAAATCGGCGGTCATGGGACCTTCGTGAATATAGCCGCAAACCTTGCATTTCCACTTTTCCATTTTGTGTACCTCCGTATTAAGTAAATTATATTTTCTTTATGGCTTAATAATACACGGTATTGCTGAATGATTCCGTGACATTATCACATTAATGATGGCAGCCCTGGTCTCCGCAGCTGTGGTCATGGCAGGAGTGACTGCTGCAGTCATGGCCTTCGCCGTGATGGTGGTGGGAGCAAACTGCGCCGGGGGTGTAATCCAGTCTTCCCTCAAGGAAGGCTTTCACGGCCTCGTCGGCGGAGCCGGATACTCCGGCGTACCATTTGATACCCGCCATGCTCAGGGCATTCTGAGCGCCCATGCCAATGCCGCCGCAGATGAGCACATCGGCCTTGAGCTGATAGAGCACTCCGGCCAGAGCGCCGTGGCCGCTGCCGCCGGTGGATACAACTTTTGACCTAATTATATCACCGTTTTCCACAGTATAAACCTTGAATTCGGCTGTGTGACCGAAATGTTGAAAGATAAGTCCATTTTCATGGGTGACAGCAACTACCATACGGATTCTCCTTTGGCGTGGTATAAACTATAGCTTCATCTTAAAACTTTAATTGAACCCTGTCAACTGTTCTTTTATTCAAGATGTTTGACATATTGCTGACATGGATATATAATTTCCACAGATATAATGGGGGGGAGAAAAATGGAGTTCGCAGGATATTTTCCCATCTGGAACAAGCTCACTGCCGACCAGCAGCAGAGAATAATGGAAGTCCTTGAGTTTCATAAGGTGGAAAAGGGTACTCATATCCATGATTCCAGCGCAGACTGTCTTGGCCTTGTGGTGCTGAAAAGCGGCCAACTTCGTACATATATTCTCTCCGAGGACGGGCGCGAGATAAGCATCAGCCGCCTTTTTGAGTATGATGTCAGCCTTCTCAGCGCCTCCTGCGTGATGCCGGATCTGCAGCTGAATGTTATGATAGAGGCGGAAAAGGACAGCGAGTTCTGGTCCATTCCGGCCTGTTTGTTCAAAAACCTCATGGAGGAGTCCGCCGCCGTGGCCAGCTTCGCCAACAGCCTTATGAGCAGCAATTTTTCCGAGCTCATGTGGCTTATGGAGCAGATTATGTGGCGCAGTTTTGATAAGCGTCTCGCAGCCTTCCTCGTTGAGGAGGTACAGGTGGAGGGAAGCACTTCTCTGAAGATAACCCACGAGAAGATAGCAAACCATATGGGCACCGCCCGTGAGGTGGTCACCAGAATGCTCCGCTATTTCCAGACTGAGGGCATGGTGAAGCTTACAAGAGGCACCGTGGAGATTACGGACGAAAAAAAGCTCACAGCCCTTGCACAGTAAACAAAACAGTAGTAAACAAAACAGTAAAAAACTCCGACATTCTGCAAAGCAGAGTGTCGGAGTTTTCTGTGTTCTTATTTATTTGTCCGCGCCGCAGGGCATGGATTCTTCAATGAGGCGGATATCGCCGGTGACGGTGCTGAAGAAGCGGTAGCCGCCGGAGAAGTTATAGGCCTCCATGCCGTAACCCTCCAGAATGCGGCAGGCTATATAGCTGCGTATGCCGCTCTGGCACATGACGTAGACTTTTTTGCCTGTGGGCACTTCGTCTATACGCTCTCTGAGCTCGTCCACGGGGATATTGACAAAGCCCTCGGCGTGACCTCTTGCGTATTCCCCCGGGGTGCGGGTGTCCAGAAGCACCACGCTGCCGTCTCTGGGCAGGGAGGGATAATCCTCCACAAACCACTGCCTGAGAACGCCCTTTTCAAGGTTGTCGGCCATGAAGCCCGCCATGTTCACGGGGTCCTTGGCGGAGGAATAGGGGGGAGCGTAGGCCAGATCCAGATCTTTGAGCTCCGTGGCCTTGAGTCCGGCGTGGATGGCGGTGGCGATAACATCTATGCGCTTGTCAACGCCCTCGTAGCCCACTATCTGGGCGCCGAGGATACGGAAAGTACCCTTTTCAAAGACCAGCTTCAGGGTCATGACCTTGCCGCCGGGATAGTAGCCTGCGTGGCTCATGGGAGAGAGTATCACCTTGTCCGTGTCAAAGCCCGCTTTCTTTGCGGCGGACTCGCTGAGACCGGTGCAGGCGGCGGTGAGAGAGAAAAATTTCAAGACGCTGCTGCCCTGACTGCCCTTGAAGCGGCTGTCGCCCCCGCAGATGTTGTCCGCGGCTATGCGGCCCTGCTTGTTGGCGGGGCCTGCAAGGGACAAAAGCACATCTTTTCCGCTGACGGCGTGGCGGACCTGCACAGCGTCACCCACGGCGTAGATATGGGGGACGGAGGTCTCCATGCGCTCGTTGACAACTATGCTGTTTTTAAGACCCAGCTCAAGGCCGGCGCTCTTTGCAAGGGCGGTGTCGGGGCTGACGCCTATGGCAAGGATCACCATATCCGCATCCAGAGGAGGGGCGTCCTTCAAAAGCACACGCACAGACTCGCCCGCTTCCTCAAAGCCCTCAACGCCCACTCCCAGAGGGAGCTTTGTGCCGGCGGAGCGAGCCTCGGCATGGATGAAGGCAGCCATATCAGGGTCGAAGGGGCTCATAAGCTGCTTGGGGCGCTGGACGATGGTAACTTCAAGACCCCGCTCACGGAGATTTTCCGCCATCTCAAGGCCGATGAAGCCGCCGCCGGCTATGATGGCGGAGCGTGGAGAAGCGGTGTCAACAAAGTCCTTTATACGGAAGGTGTCCTCCACGGTGCGCAGGGAAAATACCCGATGCAGCTCCGTGCCTGCCACGGGGGGCATGGTGGGCTTGGCACCGGGGGAGAGCAGGAGCTTGTCATAGCTTTCCTCAAATTCCTCGCCGTTTTCAAGGTTTTTCACCGCAACTGTTTTGGCCTCGGGATCAATGGACAGAACCTCGTGGTGCACGCGCATATCCACGCGGAAGCGCTCAAAGAAGCTCTCGGGAGTCTGCAAAGTCAGCTCCTCGGGGTCCTCGATGACCCCACCTATGTAATAGGGCAGGCCACAGTTGGCATAGGAGATGTAGCCTGTGCGTTCAAAGACAATTATTTCTGCGTTTTCGTCAAGTCTGCGGAGTCTTGCGGCGGCAGTGGCGCCGCCGGCAACTCCGCCGACGATTATTACCTTCATATTATTGTTCCACCCTTCCCCTGTAATTGGAAATTCCGCCGAGGTCCTCCACCTTTTCGTAGCCCATGTGGCGCAGCATTGCCGACGCCTGACGGGAGCGGCCTCCGCTGAGGCAGTATACAAAGACCTCTGCCTCTTTATTTTTAATTATCGAGGGGGCTTTGTCAAGAGCCGGAAGAGGAATATTTATACTTCCGGGGATGTGGCCCTGTGCGTATTCCTGGGGATTACGCACATCTACAAGACTTGCGCCGGAGGTGGAGCGAAAGCGCTCCACCCCTTTATTTATATCGTGGCTTGAAAATATTCCGAGAAATCCCATAAGCGCACCTCCTTTGGCTGAAGGGGGATCGTGTCAGCTGAGCATATCGAGGATCTGGGCCTTGGGTCTTGCACCGCTGGATTTTTTTACGACCTTGCCGTCGCGCATGACCATGAGGGTGGGGATGCTCATTACTCTGTATTCTCTTGCCAGCTCCTGCTCCTCGTCCACATTGACCTTTACAACCTTGATATCGTCCCGCTCCCGGGCGAT
>JAZNZM010000292.1:0-10408 GCA_045594965.1 Oscillospiraceae bacterium
TGATACCATCGAGCGTCCTGCACGCAAAATAAGCATGTTCACCAATGACGACGAGCCCGCCGCATCTGCTGAACCTGCTGCCGAAGCTGCCGAAACCTCTGCCGGGGACGAAAAACCTGAAGGCGAGGACAAGGAAAACTGGTATAAATAAAATTTTCGCAGCGACAGACCTTGAAAGGGCCTGTCGCTGCAAGTGTCATTCAGAGAGGAAGAGAGAAATATGAAACTTGGTATCGTTGGCTTGCCCAATGTGGGCAAATCCACCCTTTTCAATGCCCTGACCGGCTCCCACGCAGAGACCGGCAGCTACAGCAATGCCGCTGTGAAGCCCAATATCGGACAGGCCAAGGTCCCCGATGAGCGTCTTGACTGGCTTGCCGAATACTATAAGCCCAGAAAGTATACCCCTGCCACCATCGATTTCGTGGACGTTGTGGGTATCAAAAAAGGCGGCGGCAGAGGTAATGCCTATCTCCAGACCATCCGTCAGGTGGACGCCCTTGTCCATGTTGTCCGCTGCTTTGAAAACGAGGAGATTTTTCTTGAGCCCATGGACCCTGCCGGTGATGCCGAGACTCTGAGTCTTGAGCTGATTCTTGCCGATATAGAGCTCACCGAGCGCCGTCTGGAGCGCGCCACCAAAAACGCCAAGAGCGGCGACAAGAAGTATAAGCGCGAGGTTGAGATGTGCAAGGCTCTTATTGACCATCTTTCCGACGGCCAGCCTGCCTCCCGTTTTGAGTTCACAGACGAGGACAAGGACATTCTGCAGGATGGCGGCCTGCTTTCCATAAAGCCTGTTATCTACGTTGCCAACCTTGACGAGGACGGCATGGCAGACTACGAGAATAACGCCGGCTACAAGGCTCTTGCCGCCATTGCCGAAGAGCAGGGTGCAGCTGTGCTTCCCGTTGCTGCAAAGTTCGAAGAGGATATTGCAGAAATGGACCCCGAGGAAGCCGAGATGTTCATGGCTGATCTTGGACTCACTCAGCGTGGTCTGGACCGCCTTATCAAGACCAGCTACGACCTTCTGGGATATATCTCCTTCCTCACCGGAGGCGAGGACGAGGTCCGTGCATGGACCATCACCAGAGGCACCAAGGCTCCTCAGGCTGCGGGTAAGATCCATTCCGACCTTGAACGCGGTTTCATCCGTGCCGAGATAGTGGCTTTTGAGGACCTGAAAGCCTGCGGCACCATGGCTGCCGCCAAGGAAAAGGGTCTGTTCCGCTCCGAGGGCAAGGAATATGTGATGGCCGACGGCGATGTGACCAATATCAGATTCAACGTCTGATACATTATTCCTTTTAACGACTCTCTTGTACAAAGGGAGGTGGCTCCAAAGAAGCCGGAGGGATTGTTTTCAATATAGTTTTGGAAGGGAGTGACACACATGAAGCGTATTGAAGTGCTTGATGTATGGCGCTCCCTTGCTATTTTGCTGATGATGGTCTACCATTTCCTGTATGACCTTTTTATGTTTGGCGTTGTGGGCCGGGATGTTGTTTTCTCTCTGCCCGCTCTTGCTCTGCGGCTTGGGGCTGTATGCAGCTTCATGTTTATTTCGGGAGCCGTTATCAGATATTCCAGAGACTGTGTGAGGCGCGGAGCCATTGTCTTCTGCTGCGGAATGCTGGTGAGTATTGTAATGAACTTCATTGACCAGCCTGTGCAGTTTGGAGTTTTGCACAACATAGGAACAATGATGATAGCCTATGGCCTTATAAGCAAGTGGGTGAAGGTTCCGCAGGGAATATGGTTTCCGCTGCTTTGCGCCGCTGTTTTTGCGGTGGGATATTATTTAAGCGAAAATGTATATGTAAATACCCGGCTTTTGGTGCCTTTTGGGTTTATGTATCCCGGTTTTTACAGCGCGGATTATTATCCGCTGCTGCCCTGGGGGATGATATATGCGGCAGGCGTATGGTTTGGAGCGAGACTTCCGCGGCTGCGTGAGCGGATACCGCTGCTGCAGATGCATTTCAGCCCGGTTCTCAGCTCGGCAGGACGGCACAGCCTCATAATATACCTTGCCCACCAACCGGTGTTTTACGGTATATGCTGGCTTATATGGGGAAGATAACTTGACATTATTCGGTCTAAGTGATACTATACCCCTGTTGAAAATAGCTTTGACGGAGAAGGTCAGGGCAACTGCGGTACAGAGACAGCGGTCATTATGGCTGAAAGCCGCTGCGTAGCAAGCCCCCAAACCCACCACTCCCGAGCAGTCCGCGAAATAAGCGGAACGGGGGCGCACGTTACAGCGCAAACGAGTTAAACACCAAGGTGGAACCGTGTGTATTTTACCGCACCCTTGATGCCCATAAGGCGTCACGGGTGCGTTTTTCTTCGTAGGGCGGGCGCTTGCTCCCGCCAACAAGCCCTCAGTCACGGCTTACACCGTGACAGTCCCTTTACAAGGGAGCCAAAAAGGTAGTTTTTGATTGTAAAATAATTTCGATATAAGGAGAGAACATTATGGACGAGAAGAACCTCTATACCTTTGAAAATCCCGTCTACAAGGATACCTACCGCCACACCACCAGCCATATTCTGGCTCAGGCTGTGAAGAGACTTTACCCTGAGGTAAAGCTGGCCATCGGCCCTGCCATTGCCGACGGCTTTTACTATGACTTTGACGCTCCCTTTGCCATCACTCCCGAGATTCTGGAAAAGCTGGAAGCGGAGATGCACAAGATCTGCAAGGAAAAGATCAAGCTTGAGCGCTTTGAGCTGCCCCGCGAGGAGGCCATCAAGTTCATGGAAGAGATGGACGAGCCCTACAAGGTGGAGCTTATTCAGGATCTTCCCGAGGATGCCGTTATCAGCTTCTATAAGCAGGGCGACTTCACTGACCTCTGTGCAGGCCCCCATCTGGACTCCACCGGTCGTGTAAAGGGCAACGCCATCAAGCTCACCGCCTGTAATGCCGCCTACTGGCGCGGTGACAGCAGCCGCAAGAGCCTCCAGCGCGTTTACGGCACCTGCTTCCCCAAGAAGGACGAGCTGGATGCCTATCTCCAGCGCATCGAGGAAGCCAAAAAGCGTGACCATCGCCGCATCGGCAAGGATCTGGGTCTCTTCATGCTCCGTGACGAAGGCCCCGGCTTCCCCTTCTTCCTGCCCAAGGGCATGGTGCTGCGCAACACCCTCATCGATTACTGGCGCGAGGTGCACAAGCGCTATGGCTATGTTGAGTGCTCCACCCCCATGATGATGAACCGCCAGCTCTGGGAGCGCAGCGGTCACTGGGGACACTATAAGAATAATATGTATACCACCGTTATTGACGATGTGGACTTTGCAATCAAGCCCATGAACTGCCCCGGCGGTATGCTGGTATACCAGTCCGAGCCCCACTCCTACCGCGACCTGCCCCTGCGCGTAGGCGAGCTGGGTCTTGTCCACCGCCATGAGCTTTCCGGCGCTCTCCACGGCCTTTTCCGCGTCCGCTGCTTCACTCAGGACGACGCCCATATATTCATGACCTGGGACCAGATGAAGGACGAGATCAAGAATGTTGTACGCCTCTTTGATGAGGTCTACTCCGTATTCGGACTTTCCTACCAGATCGAGGTTTCCACCATGCCCGAGGACCACATGGGCGACGAGAAGGATTGGGATTTCGCTACCGAAACTCTCAAGGCCGCTGTTCAGGAGCTGGGCAAGAGCTATGTAATCAACGAGGGCGACGGCGCCTTCTACGGACCCAAGCTGGACTTCCATCTTGAGGACTCCATCGGACGCACCTGGCAGTGCGGCACTATTCAGCTGGATATGCAGCTGCCCGAGCGCTTCGAGCTTGAGTATGTGGGCGCAGACGGTGAGAAGCACCGCCCCGTCATGATCCACCGCGTTGTTTTCGGCTCCATCGAGCGCTTCATCGGTGTCATCACCGAGCACTTCGCAGGCGCCTTCCCCACCTGGCTGGCTCCTGTTCAGGTTAAGATCATGCCCATCACCGATCGCACCGCCGAGTATGCCAAGGCCGTTGCCGAGAAGCTGGAGGCTCTGGGCATCCGCACCGAGACCGACCTGCGCAACGAGAAGATCGGTTATAAGATCCGCGAGGCCCAGCTGAAGAAGATCCCCTATATGCTGGTCGTGGGCGATAAGGAAGCCGAGGCCGGCACCGTTGCCGTCCGCACCCGCTCCGGTGAGGACAAGGGCGCAATTGCTGTGGACGAGTTTATTGCCTCCATCACCGAGGAGATCAAGACCCGCGCCAAGTAAACCGAAGACTGAACCGCAAAAAACCGCTTTGGATTTTCCAAAGCGGTTTTTTGATACTTAAATTTATCAAAGGCTGTCCAAAAACCTTTCCAGTTCACGGTTGCAGGTTTCCGGGTCAACAAGGTAGCTGACGCCGTGGGCGGCATTGGGTACGGTGACGAGGCGTTTGGGGGCGGAGCAAAGCTCAAAGGCCCGGACGGAGAAGGCCATGGGCACGAAAAGATCATCCTCACCGTGGAGGAAAAGAACGGGCAGAGCGTTTTCCTTCATGGCCTCCAGAGTGGAGAAGCCCTTCAGACTGAAGCCGCCGATAATGCGTGCAAAAAGGTCGGCAAGGTCGAGGAGCGGGTGTACAGGCAGGTGATACTTGGTCTTCATAAGAAAGACCAGCTGGTCCCATGGAGAGGTGAAACCGCAGTCGGCAATGATTCCCTTTACATTTTCGGGCATATCAAGAGCGCTGGCCATAAGCACAGTTGCGGCGCCCATTGAAAGGCCGTCCAGCACGATTCTGTGCCCGGCGCCAAAGCGGTCGCTGATATAAACTGCCCAGTCACGGCAGTCAAAGCGCTCCTTTATGCCAAAGGTAATGTACTCGCCCTCGCTGTCGGCATGGGCACGCTGAAAGGCGTTCAGGAGGGAGTAACCCAAATCGTAATATTTTTTGTATACGCAGGTGAAGTCTGTGTAGCCATCCATGCGATAGCCGTGCATGAGTATTATAGTACCCTTGGCTTCCGGGTGCTCAAGATACAGGCCTCTGAGACGAAGCCCGTCATAGGAGACAATTTCCACCTTTTCCGGGTTCATGCCGAGAAACCACTCCCGGCCTGCGTTCATCTGGTCCAGATACGGCTCAAGGCTGGGGGCACCTGTGCCCATTATCTTGCCGGTGCGTCTGTAGCAGGCAACGGTGAAGATGATATAGCCGCCCAGAAGAAGCAGAAAAATTGCAAGCAGTACAGCAATAATGGCGATTTTCATTTTTTTAATTCACCCCATAAAGATATTGCGCGGCCTCATCGTAATAGTAGGCCACAAGAAGGTCTATGCATTTTCCGTAGGTCTTAAGACCGTCGGTTTGTCCATAGGACTGGAGAAGACCGGTGTACACAGCGTCGCTTGCGGAGTTCACGGCTGTGTCGTTGTATTTGTCCCAATAACTGTTGTTGCAGCCGATGTCCTCCAGAACCTCCGGCGCGATTGAGGAGTAGTTGTCGAGCCAGGCATCATAATCGGCTTTGTGAAGGGCATTGCCAAGATGGGTGTAGGCCATAAGGCAGGCAGAATAGCAGTAAGCCGGGCTGCCGTCCTCAAGACAGGCCAGCACTGCCACAAAGTTTGCCTCGTCTTCCTCGGCAACTCCGCGCTGATGGGCTATTTCGTGGGCGATGGTGGATGGGATCATGCAGTCCGGGGAATGTACATTTATATTTGCCTCAGCGGTAAAGGGAAAGAAAAAACCGGTGAAGGTCATGTAACTCAGTGCTTCGGAGAAAAGGAAGGGTTTTGGCCGCAGCGCAGGGCCTTCCAGACATGGGTGAGCGAGGCTTACGGCCTCATAAAGCTGCGGTGAATATTCAAATACTGCGTCCATGTCCTCGGCAAAGCGTCCGTCTTCACTGCGCTGCACCTGGGCGGAGTAATCGTTCAGCAGCGCCGTGAAATATCTTGTCACGGTTTCAAGAGCCTCGGTGCTTATGGGCTGGGCGTGGATTCCGCTTTGTTCTTCAAAATCTGAGGTGTAGTAATATATACCCCAAAGAGTGCAGAAACCGCCGTATACCACGCAAAAGGCCATTACAAAGGTCATCACGATGCGATAGATGCGTTTTACAGCTTCATTCCGACGGACTATATGCACAAGTTGAAAAATTATGTAAACCAAAGCGCCAACTACAGCCAGTACAATAAGGGCTTCCGCCACGGAGAATGGAAAATAGGCGCAGAAGCCACTTACTGCCCGATGCCATGGCAGCACAAAATGTGCCGAAAGAGTCTCAAGGAGCTCTTCGTTGTCTCTCAGCAGAAAATATGCGGCAATGAGAAAGCCGAAAACAACTATGAGCAGATGGCGGATGGGACAGAGCGCGAACCAGCTTCGCAGCCACTGCTTTTTTCTGGTGGAAGTGTTGACCATAGCCTTGCCTCGCTTTGGGATGAATAATGTTGTAATTATACAATAGATAAGGGGACTTGTCTATTAAAATGCATTTCCATAAATTTCATCCCTGAGGATAAATAATATTTTGGAAAAGGACAATAATATATCCGTAACTCAAAGTATTGCGGAGGAAACAATTATGAAAAGATCAATATTCAGCATTCTCGTAGTTGCTCTGCTGCTGACTGCTATGGCCGGTTGCGGCAGAACAGAAAACAATGAGGTCACAAACCCCACTCCCCCCGTCAGCAACGACACCGTCAGACCGGAGGACAATAACGGAGTAGTTGAAGACGATAACGGAATTATAGGAGACAGCGCCGAAAACGGTGACAGACCCAACAGCGGCATTGTCCCTGAAATCGGAAGCGATATCGAACAGGGCGCAAATGATGTTATTAACGGCGTAGAGGACGCTATTGAAGGCAGCGATAATAACGCTGCGTCCGGAAATACCAACTCCGATGCGGGAGATAATGCAAGAGGCCGCATAAGAATGCGATAAGGAGAGCTCGAACCGCACAGCTTTTGCTGTGCGGTTTATTAACATTGGTGAATTATAGTATTAAGTGCAACACTTTAAGAAAATAAAGAAGTTCATACAGAACTCTGGTAGAATGAAGTTACCACACAAACAAACTACAGGAGGAGAACTGTATGAACTACACCCATCTTAGCATAGAGGAGCGCAGTTGTATACGAAAATATTACGTAGAAGGACTGAGTTACAGAAAAATAGCACAACTAATTGGCCGGAGCCCAAGCACGGTATCAAGAGAGATACGTAGGAACTGCACGCACATGTATGACATACCTACATACTATCCTCATACGGCCCAAAAGAAATATTTGCTTCGCCGTTCGTATTGCCACAGAGGAATGTACTGGAATCAGGAGGTGCTGACATACATTGAAGAAAAGCTTCGAGCTACTTGGTCACCAGAGCAGATCTCCTGCACCCCCTGTGAGCTGAAGATGCCCAGCTGGCGCACAATCTATCGCTGGATATATGAAAAGTATCTTGTTAATGGAAACTTGAAAGTATTGCGCCGCAAAGGAAAGACCCATGGAGTCAAGGAAACAAGGGGGAAGTATAACAAAGGTAAATCCATTCGAAAAAGGGATAAGAGCGTCTACAAACGATTGGAAGCCGGTCACTGGGAAGCGGATACTGTTGTTAGTGGACTTGGTAAAAGCAAGGCTTGTTTCGTCACTCTGGCAGAACGTAAGACCCGGTATTACATCGCTATGAAACTGCCAGACAAAAAGGCTGCTACAGTAGAAGACGGCATCGTTAAGCTGCTGTCTCAGTATCCATCAGAGTTGGTAAAAAGTATTACCTGTGACCGAGGAACTGAGTTCGCAAACTGGGCAAATATTGAAAAACGTCTGAACTGCGACGTCTACTTTGCCGACCCATACTGTGCATGGCAAAAGGGTACTAATGAGAATAGCAACGGTCTCCTTCGAGAATTTTATCCAAAAGGCCGTAACCTTTCTCGCGTTGCTCCCGCCACCCTAAAACGAAACCTGACGCTTATTAACGCCAGGCCTCGTAAAGTATTAAATTGGTCTTCTGCCATTGATTTGTGGGAACTTGAGCTTTCTAAGTGTTGCACTTAGTTTGACAAATCACTGGATTATGTTGGTTATAGTGCCTCAACATCTTCCTGGTCGAGAATGCTGATGCCCTTGGCTGCCAGCGCGGCGGCTGCCTTGCCTGCATCGGCGGTTTTGAAGATCATGTAGGCGTGGTCGGCTTCAGGACCGCCCAAAAAAGCATACATATAGTCGATATTCATTCCTGAGGCGCTGAGACCGGCCAGCACCTTGCCGAGTCCTCCGGGAGTATCGGGTATGGCGGCTGCAACAACAGGGGTAACGGTGCACACGAAACCAGCGTCCTTGAGGGCGTGGGTGGCATCGTACAGCTTGTTTACAATGATTCTCGCAATGCCGAAGTCGCCTGCTTCTGCAAGAGACAGTGCGCGCATATCAATGTGGCTTTCTGCAAGAACCTCGCACATGGACTGGAGAGCGTTGGGCTGATTTTCGAGAAATACAGATATCTGTTTGATGCTCATTTTCGCTTCCTCCTTTATATTTTGCGCTTATCAATAACACGGACGGCCTTGCCCTCGCTGCGGGTGATGCTCTTTGGAGCAACAAGACTTATCTTTGCACCTATGCCAAGCATACTGCGAAGGTCGGCAACCAGCTCGTTTTGCATCTTTGCGATCTTGCCCATATCGTCGGTGAACATCTCGGGAGTCATTTCTACCTTGATGTCAAAGGTGTCAACATTCTTTACGCGGTCGACAATGATCTGGTAGTTGGGGCTGTAGCCGCGGTTAAGCAGCACGGTTTCTATCTGGCTGGGGAATACGTTTACGCCGCGGATGATGAGCATATCATCGCTGCGTCCCATGGGTTTGGCCATGCGCACATGAGTGCGTCCGCAGGAGCAGGGCTCATAGTTCAGCTGGCAGATGTCACGGGTGCGGTAGCGGAGCAGGGGGAAGGCCTCCTTGGTGAGGGAGGTGAAGACAAGCTCGCCCTTGCTTCCTGCGGGAAGAACTTCTCCGGTGTTGGGGTCGATGATCTCGGCGATGAAGTGGTCTTCATTGATGTGCATGCCTGCCTGAGCGGAGCACTCGAAGCTGACACCGGGGCCGCTGAGCTCGGTGAGACCGTAAATATCATAGGCCTTGATGCCCATGGTCTTTTCTATGTCGTGTCGCATCTCCTCGCTCCATGCTTCGGCGCCGAAGATGCCGGCCTTCAGAGGAATATCGTCGGGGCCAAGTCCCATTTCCTTCATTGTTTCCGCAAGATATGCGGCATAGGAAGGCGTGCAGCAAATAATTGTGGCCTGGAGATCCCGGATGAACATTATTTGGCGTTCGGTGTTTCCGGAGGAGGCGGGAATGGTGAGACAACCAACCTTGTGGCTGCCGCCGTCAAGACCGGCTCCGCCTGTGAAAAGACCGTAGCCGTAGGCTACCTGCACTACATCGTCCTTGCTTCCGCCGGCTGCGGTAATGGCGCGGGCGCAGCAGTCGTACCACAAATCTATGTCATGCTGGGTGTAAAATGCCACAACTCTCTTTCCGGTGGTTCCGGAGGTGGAATGAATGCGCACACAGTCGCTGAGGGGCTTCCCCATGAGACCGTAGGGATAAGCCTCGCGAAGGTCGGCTTTGGTAATAAAGGGCAGCTTGTGGAGATCGGCGATGCCCTTGATGTCATCGGGGGTAAGGCCTTTTTCTTCCATCTTCCTGCGGTAGTAGGGCACGTTATCCCAAACGTGTTTCACCTGCTTTACAAGGCGCTCGTTCTGCAAAGCGGTGATTTCTTCACGGGAGGCACATTCGATTTCCGGCTGATAGTATCTTTCCATAATTCGGACTCCATTCTTCTCGCTTTTTTCTATAAAAAAGAAGTTGTGCTTATTATAGGATAAATAATTGCCAATTGCAAATTCTTTATTTCCATGATAGTATAAGAAAAACTTATACTGCGTGGAGGTTTTACATGAATCTCAATCAGCTTCGTTATTTTGTCACCGTGGCGGAAACGGAAAGCTTCACGAAGGCCGCGGTTGCCCACTATATTTCCCAGACGGCCATCACCCAGCAGATACGCTCCCTTGAGGAGGCAGTGGGGGCGAAGCTTGTAAACAGAGATAGCCGCCCCATTTCCCTCACACCCGCAGGAAGAGTGTTTCTCAAGGAAGCCAGAGAGATTTTAGAGCGCATGGACACGGCTCTATGGCGCACAAGGGAGGCTTCCTCCGGCCTCGAGGGAAGTCTGCGTATCGGATACACCAAGGGCTATGAGCACAGCGATCTATCAATGCATCTGAGAAGCTTCCACAGGGAATATCCCAACGTACTTCTGTCCTGCTGCCGCTGCGATACGGATATGCTGGCGGCGGGACTGATTAACGGAGAATATGACATCATATTCACCTGGGACAGTAC
The DNA here is from genome assembly GCA_045594965.1 of Oscillospiraceae bacterium. GTDB lineage: Bacteria > Bacillota > Clostridia > Oscillospirales > Oscillospiraceae > SIG459. The sequence continues at coordinate 10,387 of JAZNZM010000292.1, forward strand.
AAATATCCGACAGGAGGAAAAT
>JAZNZM010000293.1:0-13775 GCA_045594965.1 Oscillospiraceae bacterium
GTCTGAAGGCTCATAAAGGCGATTTAAGAGATATGTAAGACTGCTCTTGCCGCTGCCTGTGGTGCCAAGTATGCCTAATGTGCTGCCCTCGGGAACCTTGAAGCTTATATTATGAAGAACCTCGTGCTCTCCGTAGGAAAAGCTTACATTGTCAAAAACAATATCGCCTCCGAAGCCGGTGTCAGAGGCATTGGGCTCGTCTTCTTCGGGGCGGGCAGACAGTATTTCATCAAGACGTTTTGCGGAAACACCGGCTTTGCTTAGCTCGGAAAGAGATTTTCCAAGGCTGCGAACGGGTCCCAGAAGAGCCTGGGTATAGCTGATAAAGATGAGCAAAGATCCGAGGCTAAGCTGTCCCTTTGCTGCGAAAAATGCTCCGGCGCAGATAACGCTCATAAGCTGGAGACAGGTTGCAAGATCGCCAATCCCCCAGAAAAAACCAAGCGTATAGCCGAGGTCAACCCAATTTTTAACATATACATCACTGGTTTTGTTGAATTTATCCAGCTCGTGCCGTTCCCGTCCGAAGGCCCTGACAACTCTGACACCGCTTAGGTTTTCCTGCACCTGAGTGAGAAGCTCACCTTCTGCTTCATCAGCGTGACGGAACTGACGGGAAATGCGGCTATGGAACAGAAGTGAGTAAGCAACTATAACCGGCACAGTGGCTGAAAAAACAAGAGCAAGCTTTACATTCATGGAGAACATAATGCTAAGAGCCACAGAGAGCAGAATAAGAGTTTTGATGACCTCGATAAGCTGGGAGGAAATGAAGGTTCTCAATGTCATAACATCTGCGGTACAGCGCTGGATAATATCGCCGGTGATGTTTTCCGTGTGCCAGGAAAAGGGGAGCGCTTCAATGTGCTGCAGAAGACCGTTTCTGAGAGCCATAGTGTATTTTTCAGTGCCTCTGCTTATATTGATGCGGGATAAATAGTTGCTGATTGCTTCAAACAGAGCAGAAAAAGCAATGGCAAGAGCGCAGACGATGAGATTATCCCGAAGATGGTCCCTGCCGCCGCCCAGTTGGAGAAGCAGACGGGCAAGCTTTCCCTCCGCAGGGAGATCACCAATAACATTATCTACGGCAAGCCCGACGATCTGAGGTATGAGGAACTTGAAAAGGGTATAAAAAAGTGTAAAGAACATTGCGGGTATAAAATACCGCATTGTTCCCTTAAGATACTTATAAACGCCGGAGCTTTTCAGTTTTATCACATCCTGTCACCGAATTTTTGTTTCAGCCTTATAATAGTGCCACAATATCGCAAAAATCGCAATAGGAACGCAGTGAGATAAGCAAGGGAAAATTATATTGATAGAAAAATGATTGCGTGCTATAAATCAAAAAAATACTTTCGGAAGTGATGCAATGTATTTTGAAGATATTAGAGTCGGTATGGAAATGGAAACTGCTCCTACCCTAATAGAGAAGGAAAAAATGCTGGAATTTGCCCGTCTGTATGATACTTTTCCTCTACACACAGATGAAGAATATGCAAAAAAGAGCATATTCGGACAGCTGGTGGCCCCGGGAGTAATGAGCTTTATGTCTGTTTGGGTCAAGTATCTTGAACTGGGTTTCTTCGGCGAGGAGTTTATTTGCGGCAAGTCCACGAAGATAGAGTGGATAAAGCCGGTTTTTGCCGGAGATGTTCTGGTTGGCAAAGTTCGTATTACCGATCTCATAAGGCGTAATGAAAAAAACGGCCTTGTAGTTCTCAGGATAGATGTCTATAACCAGAACGGAGTGCTTGTCCTTGTTGATATCACAGAGGCCATCCTTAAATGCAGGCCTTGTAAATAAAAAAGAGCCGTAATTCTTACGGCTCTTTTTTATATCTTTATCAAGCTTAAAAGAATCTCTTGATACGATCGGATGCGTTCTCTGCATCATCAGTGGCAGTGACAGTGAAGTTGATGCTGTTTGCCTTGCTGAAATCTTCCAGCCATTCGAGCATTTCTGCCACAGCTTCGGAAGAGGAGTCATCAAGAAGCTTATAGAAGTTATCTATAAAAACGTGAGGTATATCATAGTTGCCGGCATGAAGGCCGCAGATAAAACCACGGAGAAGATTGTTTGTGTTGATACCGTATTCGCTTGCGTGAATGAGGCGTGCGGTATAGGGGATATCATAAGTGAGGTTCTTGTCTTTTTCTATACATACAACGTCGCCGCTTTCTTCTGCGACGGCCTTGACGACCAGATCAACAAGAGTTTTGGTTTTGCCGGAGCCCTTAAGACCCATGATAAGCTTAACCATTTTAACCACGCTCCTTTTGTATTGAATAGTGCATAATATTTCAGCGGATGCAGCTGTGAGTACATGATAACATTTATTCACAGATACTGCAATGGCAAAAATGAATAATTTTTTATTTCATCTCCTTGAGCATGCGGAACATATTCTTCTTATATTCTTCAACACCGGGCTGGTTGAAGGGGTTTACACCCATCATATAAGCGGAAATGCCACAGGCTACCTCAAAGAAACATACGAGGGCAGCAAAGCCGGCCTCGTCGCGGCAGGGAACACTGACACCGATGTTGGGAACGCCGCCGGAAATGTGGGCAGTCTTGACAGCTGCAATAACGGTGTTCATTATGTCGGAGAAGTTGCGACCTGCAAGATAGTTCAAACCGTCGGGATCACCCATCTCAAAGGGAACTTTGTACTCTGTGCGGGACTTTTCGAAGCTGACAACAGTCTCCATAAGGGTGCGGGGGCCGTCCTGAACATACTGACCCATGGAGTGGAGGTCAGCGTTGTATTCAACGGAGGCAGGGTAGATGCCGATGGAGTTTTTGCCCTCGCTCTCGCCGTAAAGCTGTTTCCACCATTCAGCAAAGAAACGGAATGCAGGCTCATAGCCGGCAAGTATTTCAATGTTTTTGCCGCGGCGATAGAGGTGCTGTCTGGCTGCGGCATACTGCCATGCGGGATTGTCAGGAGAACACTGAGCAAGAGCGCGCATCTCGTCCACGGCGCAGTTAAGCACGGTTTCAATGTCGATGCCGGCAACAGCCATGGGGAGAAGACCTACAGCGGAGAGAACGCTGAAGCGGCCGCCAACATCGTCGGGAACGGTGAACATCTCATAGCCTTCATTTTTTGCTATGTTATGGAGAATACCCTTGCTGGAGTCGGTGGTGACAAATATACGGCGCTTTGCAGCATTGCGGCCATACTTGCGCTCGAGCAGAGCCTTGGCTACGCGGAAGCCCAGTGCGGGCTCGAGGGTGCCGCCGGACTTGCTGATAACATTGACGGAAAAATCTCTGTCGCCCAGAACGGCAATAAGCTCGTTGATGGCATCGGGGGAGAGTGTGGTACCCATGAAATAGACCTCAGTCTCGCCGCTTATAGCATTATGACTGGGAGTCTGAAGAAGCTCAATGGCAGCGCGTGCACCGAGATAGCTGCCGCCTATGCCGACGACCAGAAGCACCTGAGACTGCTTCTTGATCTTGTCTGCTGCGGCGAGAATTGCCTTGAGTTCGGTGTCAATGATGCGCTGGGGAAGGTCAAGCCAGCCTATAAAATCGTTACCGGCACCGGTGCGTCCAAAAAGGGTGCGATGTGCTTCGGCTGCCAGCGCGTAATCAGGACCTGCGGCATCAAAAAAATCTTTTGCTCCGCTGAGATCAACTTTAACCATAGTAATATCTCCAATCTTTAAGAAATTGTTTTGCATATATCAAGTCTTCCGATGGATTGATATTACTACATTTTACCGGATAATACAAGTTTATTTTGTATTCAGCTCGACGCCTTGGCTCACCGAAGCATAAGGGAGGACAACAGTTCTTTGAAAATATGAAAGAGGCCCATTGCCTCAACGCTTTCTCCCGCCAAAACGGGAATTTCAGCAATAAGTTCGCCTCCTGAACTCAGCTTGATAACTCCAAGCTTCTGACCCTTTTCCACCGGTGCGCAGAGCTCATCCGGCAGAAGTGTTTCGCAGCTTATGTCCGAGGCTTTGCTTCTGGGGACGAGGAGCTTTCCGCATTCACCAACGGAGATTTCAAGGCAATCTTTCTTTCCCATAGTAAGTTTTATCGGTGCAATGGCACAGTATTTATCTACCGGCAGAAGAGTGTAGTTGGCAAAGGCATAGCTTAGCAGAGTTTTGGCGGATTCAAATCTCGCCGCAGAGCTTTCGGCACCGAGAACTACGGCTATGTATTCAACTCCGTCGCGCTCTGCGGACGCAGCCAGACAGTGCATGGCCTTGCTTGTAAAGCCGGTTTTAAGCCCTGTAGCTCCGGGATAATGATAAATAAGCTTGTTTGTGTTACTCAGGCCAAATTCTCCGTTTCTTATGGAATCGGTCCATATGCCTGTATAATTTCTTATGAAATCGTGGCGTAAAAGCTCGCGGCTTATTACTGCAAGATCATAGGCGCAGCTGTAATGCTCGTCGCTGTCGCTAAGCCCCGAGCAACAGGTGAAATTGCTGTCACTGAGTCCCAACTGTCTTGCACGCTCATTCATTCTGGCGGCAAAGGCTTCCTCGCTGCCTGCGAGATGTTCAGCTATGGCAACGCAGCAGTCGTTTGCGGAGACCACGGTTATACATTTGAGCATTTCACCGAAGCTCATAGTTTCTCCCTCCTCAAGCCATATCTGACTGCCGCCCATGCCTGCGGCTTTTGCAGAGGCCCTTACCTGCTCATCAAGGCTTACAAGGCCGGAATCCACAGCCTCTGCCGCAAGAAGCATTGTCATAATTTTTGTTACTGAGGCAGGGGAGCGGTGGACATAGGCATCTTTCTCATAGAGCACCGTACCGGTTTCAGCCTCCATAAGTATAGCGTAAGGTGCTTCAATGCTGATGCCGTCGGGGGATGTTTTTTCGGATGACGCAAGGCCTGGGAAGGACAAAAGAAAAAGTAAAACGGCAGATAACAGAATCGACAGGATTTTATTCATGGGAAAGCCTCCGTTGGAAATTTTAATCTGTACTCTTTCCACATAGATATGAGTCATATCATTCGGCTATTCCTACCATCCAACATATTAGGGAAACTGTTTTACATAAAAGTTTCTCATATTATTTTCGGATTGAATATTCATAGGCCAGTAAATAATTCTTCCAACTTGTATGGTCTCAAAAGTATTGATTATCAAGGTTTTTAACAGTTTCAACAGCTTTTCCAACAAGCAAAAAGCGGTTTTTAAGTATTATTTTATGCAAACATAGTTGACATAATAACAGAAAAATACAGTATTTTCTTTTATTCGACTGAATGAGACAAATGAAGGGTGTAAACAGCGCATAAAGAAGATTGCTTTAAGATTATTAACAGTTGACGCATTCGAACATAAATAGTAAACTTATATTAATCAATCTATATTTATAGGCGGTAAGTGAATGAAAAGGTTTAAATGGGACAAAAAATACCTCTATTGGGGCGTGACCGCATTTCTTGTGATAGTTGCTTCCGTGGCTTTTTATCTTATTCTCTCCGATTTTTCCAGGATTGGTGCTGCTATAGGAAAGTTTGTTACTATCCTGAGCCCTTTTATCTGGGGCCTTGTCATATCATATCTGCTTTGCCCACTGACAAATATTCTTGAGCGGCATGTTTTTGAGCCTTTGGTTGCTCTGACAAAAAAAAGGGGTTCGGAGATTTCTGTCAAGCAGAAAAAACTTTCAAAGGGGCTTGCGGTTCTGTTTTCCATATTGGCTCTTCTTGGCCTTCTTGCCGCATTTATATGGCTTGTTGCTCCTCAGCTTGTGCTTAGCCTTCAGAGTATTGTTATCAACAGCTCTGACTATATTAACTCCGTGTACGCATGGATTGAAAAGTTCTTTGCCGACTATCCCGAGCTTTCCGCAAGTCTCGGTATATCCTTCGGCAATATCTCTGAGTCCGTATTCAGCTGGCTGGAGGAGATTCTTCCCCAACTCTCCGGCTTGCTCAGCAATGTTACAAGCGGCGTGTTTTCTGTTGTCAAAGGCGTATATAATATGATTATCGGCATGGTGGCCGCAGTATACGTTCTCTATAACCGGCATACCTTTGGCGCATATATGAAAAAGCTTGTTTACTGTGTGTTTTCCGTAGAAGCGGCAGAAAAACTGCTTATGGGTGTTGGATTTGCGGACAGAGTGTTCAACGGCTTCCTCTCCGGCAAAATTCTGGACAGTGCCATTATCGGCGTGCTCTGCTATATCGGCTGCGCTGTCCTGAAAATGCCTTATGCAATGCTGGTGAGTGTTATTGTTGGCATTACCAATATTATTCCTTTCTTTGGACCGTTTATTGGTGCCATACCGTCCATACTGATTATCTTTATGGAATCTCCCTTGCAGGCCCTTATTTTCGCAATATTTGTAATCCTTCTCCAGCAATTTGACGGAAACTTCCTTGGCCCCAAGATTCTTGGAAACAGCGTTGGCATAAACGGCTTCTGGATTATGTTCTCCATCATTGTTGGTTCCGGTCTTTTTGGATTCATGGGTATGCTCCTCGGAGTGCCCGTGTTTGTTCTCATCTATAGTCTGATTTCCAGTCTGGTCAACCGAAAGCTTGAACGCAGCGGACTTCCTACCGACGGTGATGTTTACAGGACAATAAGCCATATCGATCCGCATACAGGAGAAATGGTGGAGCGTGACCTTGAGAGGGAGCGGGAAAACAAAAAAGAGTTCCGCAATTCCAAGGGCGATGGCAAGACAAATGCATGGAAGCGCTTTGTCGAACTAAGACAGCGCGGCAAGACCAACAAGGAAAATAGGAAAGACAAAACCGAATAATAGAAAACATCCCCCCGCTTTTATTGGCAGGGGGATGTTTTTAATTTATCGGACCGCGAAGCGGAGGCTTTGGTGGGCGTCGCGGAGGGCATCGCAGAAAGCATTTACATCCTCAAGGGAGGTATAACGGCAGAAGCTTACCCGAATAGCGCCGTCCATAACTTCAGGACGAAGCTTCATAGCTTCAAGCACGGCACTGCGGCGGCCCTTTTTGCAGGCAGAGCCCTTGGAGACGTATATCTCACGGGCTTCAAGGAAGTTCATAATAACCTCGCTGCGATAACCGGGAAGGGCAACGGAAAGAAGCTGGGGGGCTCCGCCGCCGATAATAACAGCATCCTCAATTTCGGAAGAGATTCTTTCCACGGCGTGAGCTCTGAGCTCTTTCAGTTTTGCGTGGTATTCAGCAAAGGCAAGTCGGGCACTCTCGCAGGCTTCACCAAAGGCCACTATCTGAGGCATTGCCTCGGTTCCGGCGCGGCGGCCGTTTTCCTGGGCGGCTCCGATAATATGGCCGGGAAGATTAAGACCCTTGCGAATATAGAGAGCGCCAATACCCTTGGGGGCATGAACCTTATGACCGCTGACTGCTATCATATCAACTCCAAGCTTTGCTGCGGAGAAGGGAATTTTCAGGAAGGCCTGTACAGCATCGGTGTGAATAAGGGTTTTTGGATTTTGGGCACGGACAGCCTTTGCGATGGCTGCTATGTCTGTAATAGCACCGACTTCATTGTTCACAAGCATGAGGCTGACAAGACAGGTTTCGGGACGAAGGGCATCAAGAACGGACTCAAGGCTTATGCTGCCGTCAGACTTTGGATCAAGGAGGGTAATTTCAAAGCCCTCTTTTTCCAAAAGCTCAAGGCTCTTTTTAACAGCGGAGTGCTCCACCTTGGAGGAGATAATGTGCTTGCCCTTTCTTCCGGCATAGCGAGCGCCCTGAATAATTGCCCAGTTGTCGCCTTCACTGCCGCAGGAGGTAAAATACACCTCGTCGGCGGCGCAGCCAAGAGCCTTTGCCACCTTTGCTCTGGCCTCGTCCAGCAGCTTTTTGGCCTCGCGGCCCATACGGTGGGTCGAGCTGGGATTTGCATAGATTTCCGTCATAAGCTTTACTGCGGCCTGGGCGGCTTCGGGACATACTTTGGTGGTGGCGGCATTATCCAGATATATTGACATGGCTTTCAACTCCGTGTAAAATTCTTAGTTACAAAAGTTGATTATATATCAATTACGATGAGATTACAAGGAAAGCTTTATGAAATACACAATTCTTACTCTCGGCTGTAAAGTAAACCAGTTCGAGACGGCTTCAATAGAAAATATGCTTTCTCTCCGCGGACACGAGTCTGTTAAAAGCGGTGAGGCAGAGGCTGTTATCGTGAATACCTGCGCGGTTACTGCTGAAAGCGGAAGAAAATCCCGTCAGGCCATTCGCCGTCTTATGTCGGAAAATCCGGGAGCGGTATCCGCTGTCTGCGGCTGCTTTTCTCAGGTAAGTACAGCTGAAGTGGAAGCTCTCGGCGCTGATGTTGTTTATGGCAGCGGAGACCGTGCGGGATTTGTGGAGGCTCTGGAAAAGGCATATTTTGAGAAGAGAAAGTGCCTTAATGTTGACGACCCCTTTGAGCGCGTGGAAATAGAGCGCCTTCCTTCCGGCGCAATGGAAGGGCGAACCAGAGCACATATGAAGATTGTTGACGGCTGTGATAACTATTGCTCTTACTGCATTATTCCCTACGCCAGAGGCCATGTGAGAAGTATGCCCCTTGCTGAATGTGAGGCAGAGGCTGCAAGACTGAATGCTGAGGGATTCAAAGAAATTGTTGTTACAGGAATCGAGATAAGCTCCTATGGCAGAGACCTTCCCCCAAAGCCTTGCCTTGGAGAAGTGATAAGAGCCATTTCAGCCGCGGCACAGGATGCGAGAATTCACATAGGTTCCCTTGAGCCTACCGTTATAGATGAGGGATTTTGCCGAATGCTTAAAGACTGCGGTAATATCTGCCCGCACTTTCATTTGGCTTTGCAGAGCGGATGCGACAAGACTCTTAAGAATATGAACAGAAAATATGATACATCGCGCTTTTATGAGGCAGCTGAGCTGCTCAGAAAGCACTTCCCGGGTTGTTCGCTTTCGGCTGATCTTATTACCGGATTTCCCGGAGAAACGGATGAAGACCACGAAGAGGCCATGAGATTTATCAGAAAGTGCGCCTTTGCCTCCATGCACATTTTTCCGTATTCAATCCGTCCGGGAACAGCGGCGGCATCCATGCCCGGTCAGCTTGAAAAATCCGTGAAGTCCGCAAGGGCTAAATCTGCACAGAAAATAGCCGGGGAGATGCAGAGGGCATACCTTGAGAGCATGGTTGGAAAAACTCTGTCCGTGTTGTTTGAAACCGAAAAGGACGGAGTATGGTGCGGCCACTCGGAAAACTATTGTGAGGTGCTGGTTCAGGGAGAAAAGCTTCACGGCCTTGTACAAAATGTTCATATTTATTCAGCCGAAAAGGGAAAACTCCGTGGAATAATTATTTGACTTTTCATATATAAAAGTTGTATTATATGAAAATACACTAGATTTCGCTAAAGTGTTAAATCGAAAAGGAGGCTTAAACCGTGTCAAGAGAAAAGACCTATAATTTTTCTGCAGGTCCTTCTGTGCTGCCTGACGAGGCACTTGAAACTGCGGCAAAGGAAATGCTTGACTTCCGATCTACCGGAATGAGTGTCATGGAGATGAGCCACCGATCTTCAGCCTACATGGAAATCTTTAACGAGACCAAGGCTGATCTGAAGCGACTTATGAATGTTCCCGACAGTCATGAGATTCTGTTTCTGCAGGGGGGCGCCTCAACCCAGTTTTCAATGGTTCCCCTGAATCTCATGGGAGAGGGTGGATGTGCCGACTATGCTGTTACAGGCAACTTTGCCAATATTGCTTCAAAGGAAGCGATGAAATACGGAGAGGTCAATATCGTTGCCAGCACTGCGGACTGCAATCATGTTCGCATACCCTCCCAATTTGAATTGAAGCTGAATGCTGATGCCAGTTATTTTTATTACTGTGCAAATAATACTATTTACGGCACTGAGTGGCATTATGTGCCTGAAACAGGCAATGTGCCTCTTGTGGCCGATATGTCCTCCAATATCCTCACCGGGGATGTGGATGTATCAAAGTTCGGCATTATTTTCGCCGGTGCCCAGAAAAATATGGCTCCTGCAGGTGTGACCGTAGTGATAATAGATAAATCCCTTGCAGGCAACGAGCTGCCGATTACACCTCTGATGCTCAGCTATAAGACAATGATAGAAAAGGACTCCATGTATAATACCCCTCCTTGCTACAGCATATATATGCTGGGTCTTGTGCTCAAGTGGCTGGATAAGCAGGGCGGAGTGAAGGCTATGGCAGAGCTTAAAAAGGAAAAAAGCGCGATACTTTATGATTATCTGGACGAAAGCAGTCTGTTTAAGGGCTGCGCCCAGAAAGATGCCAGATCCTACATGAATGTTACCTTTACAACGGGAGACAAGGATTTGGACGCCGCCTTTGCCAAGGAGGCCTCCGCTGCGGGCTTCCTCAATGTGAAAGGACACCGTTCGGTTGGCGGTATGCGTGCTTCGATTTATAATGCCCAGCCTATTGAGGCGGTGAGGGCTCTTTGTGAATTTATGAAAGGATTCGAGGTAAGAAACAATGGCTGATATAAAGATAATAAATAACCTGTCTGAAAGCGGACTGAATGTTCTTACAAATGCCGGATTTGTTATTTCTGAGAAGGAAGAAAACCCGGTCGGCATTCTTATGCGCAGTAAGATAATTCATGACTATGTGTTCAATCCTGAGCTTCTTGCTATCTCCAGAAGCGGTGTTGGTGTAAATAATATCCCAGTTGATCGCTGCACCAGAGAGGGGATAGCTGTTTTCAATACTCCCGGTGCCAACTCCAACTCCGTCAAGGAACTTACCATCAGCCTTATGGTTCTTATATCCAGAGGCGTTGTGGACTCCATGCGCTGGATAGACGGCCTGAAGGGTATGGGCGATGAAGCCATCAAGGATGAAGTTGAGCGTGGCAAGAAAGCATTCGTTGGGCCTGAGCTTCAGGGCAAGACCCTTGGTGTTATCGGCCTTGGCGCTGTTGGCAGCAAGGTTGCCAACGCTGCTCTTGACCTTGGTATGACAGTCTATGGCTATGACCCCTATCTTTCCGTTGAAGCGGCATGGAAGGTCAGTAAGGATGTTCAGCGCATTGAGAGCCTTGACGAGCTCTATCCCATCTGCGACTACATAACCTTGCATCCTCCTCTTACTCCGGAAACCAGAGAAATGATCAATGCCAAGGCTATCGAAAAGATGAAGGACGGTGTCCGTCTTATAAACTGCGCACGCGGCGGCAATGTCAATGAAAAGGATGTTCTGGACGCTGTCGACAGCGGAAAGATCGCCTATTTTGCTTCCGATTTCCCCTCTGAGGCTACTATTGGGCACAAGAATGTTATTCTTACTCCTCATCTGGGCGGCTCTTCTGAGGAAAGCGAGATCAACTGTGCGGTAATGGCCGCTCAGGAGCTTGTGGAATACCTCAAGACCGGCAATGTCAAGAACAGTGTGAATCTGCCCACAGTGAGCCTTGAGCGCATGGGCGAGGCCCGTCTCTGCGTTATTCACCGCAATGTACCCCGTATGATCAACCGCTTCCTTGACCTTATCGGCGATGAAAATATCAATGTTGAGCACATGATCAATAAGCCCAGCGGTGATATTGCCTACACCATAATTGATACCGGCTCTGATATCAGCGATCATATCAAGCAGGAAATCGCCGGTATGGATGAGGTTATGAGAGTCAGAGTTATCAAGTAAATTCTTCCAAAGTGGGGAATGAATTACCAATAACCACACAGATTTAGGTCTGTGTGGTTATTTTTATGCATTATGGTAACTAAAATGATGCAATTTGATGATAGATTCCCATCGTGGGAAATTAATTCGGGAAATATTTTTAAGGATTTTGTGATCTATATGAAGAAAATCGGAAGATTAATAAGTTTATTATTGCTGCTCAGCATGCTTTTGAGCTTATCTGCCTTCGCTGCGGAGGCTCCTGACGGGACACTGCCGGAGTCTCAGACTGAAATCGAAGCTGAAGCAGTCCCGGTGGCTGAGGAAGAGACGGAAGAGGTCGCGGAAGAAGATTCTGCCGAGCCAAGTCCTCAGGCAGAAGCCCTTCGCACAGAGCCAAGCCAGGGCCAGAGAAATATAGTCCTTCGTGCCCGTCAGCTTATTGAACTGAAGTGGACACCTCTCAGCGACCGCTGGCAGTGGGGCTATCAGGGCACTTTTGTAGGGGGCAAGACCTATATCGGCGCACCCTATGGCCAGCCTGTATATACCGGTTACATAGGCTATGCCATTGATCTTGACGGCTTTGTTGCAGCAACTGAGAACAATACCAGCGCCTTTTACACCGGATACAGCTACTATAACAAGGTCGCTCCCTATTATTCCATTGACTGTTCGGGCTTTGTGTCCTACTCATGGGATCTCTATCCCAGATGTTTCACCGCAACCTTGCCCTCTGTCTCCTATGCTATAGATAATCAGAGCATAGAGGCTCTTGAAATGGGCGACTGCATGAATAATGTTTCCTCCCATGCTGCACTCGTCACGGATGTGGTAAGAGACGCTGAGGGAAAAGTGGTTTCCGTAGAAATTATGGAGCAGACTCCCGTTATCACTCAGACTACCCGTTACGGTGAAGGCGGCACAAAAACTCTTGATAAATTCAGAAGTTATTATTTCGGAAGAGGATACAGAATATATCGCTATTATGACCGCGACAGCGTTCAGTATGAGCATTCCTGTGCTGTTCCTCTTGACGGAGAATGGTGTGAAAACTGCCGCCATAGAGCACCCTATGCGTCTGTAACATCCGGAAGCGAGGGAAAGGTCGTAAGTCTCAGCCATGAGCGTTCAGATGCGAAGATATATTATACTGTTGACGGCAGTGATCCGGCTGTGAACGGCACAGCGTATACCGGTCCGATTCTTATAAACGGCAGCAGCACCGTAAAGGCCTTTGCCAGAATGTCTGACGGCAGTGTAAGCCGTGTGCTCAGCTATACCGTAAGTATGGCAGCTGCGGCAGCTCCCACTTACTCAGTGGCAAGCGGAACCTCCAGCGGAACTGTTGTTACGGCAGGCTCTACCGTTGTTCTAAGAACCGCAAGTAACGGCGCCGCTGTTTACTATACTCTTGACGGAAGCACGCCCACCACTGAAAGCAATAAATATACCTCGCCGATCACTATCAGCGGTCCCACCACTATAAAGGCCATTGCAGCCGGCGGCGGCTACAAGGACAGCAGCGTTGCGTCCTACAGCTTTACCATTGGCAGCTTTGCCAGCTTCTCCGATATGGTCCCCGGTGCATGGTACACGGAGCCCATTGAATTTGTATGCGCCAAGGGCCTTTTCAATGGCGTTGGAAATAACCGTTTTGACCCCTCCGGCACAATGACAAGAGGCATGTTTGCTACGGTCCTGGGACGCGTTGCGGGAGTTGAGGATGGACTCAGCGGAAGAATCGGAATCTCTCTTGGAAACTATGTTAATGTCCGTTCCGGAGCAGGCACCGGATATACCGTTGTGGGACAGGTCAATCTTTATGATGCCTTCACCGTTCTCGGAGAGGAAAACGGCTGGCACAAAGTTAAGCTTTCCGGAGGCGCCGAGGGCTATATTCGCTCCGACTATGTCAAGGCTTATGAGGGCGGGTTCCGCGATCTGAACGAAAACAAGTATTACAGCCCCTATGTTCAGTGGCTCTGGCTTATGGGAATAAGCACCGGAAGCAACGGATGCTTCAATGGGGACAGTAATATTGACAGAGAGAGCATGGCTGTGATGCTTTACAGATACGCCAAAAGCTGTTCACTGGATCTGAAGGCGACGAATGAAAAGGCTTTCTTTGCCGATGATGCATCCATAA
>JAZNZM010000294.1:0-3256 GCA_045594965.1 Oscillospiraceae bacterium
GACAAGCTGAAACCAGTTTTTTGAACTTCAAAAAGTTCAAAAAACTTATGATTTAATCATTAAGAGGGGCCTTTGCCCCCTTAATAATCCCCCGCTGCTCTATTTCTTTTCTGCGCAGCATAGGTTTTTCGACAGTCTCAACAAAAATGGACGCAGGCGCGTCCATTTTTTGTTTTTTAAACTTTATGAACAAACTATCAATAATTTGATTCTGCCTTGACAAAACTATACTTAAGTGGTAAATTAGCACTCAGAGGGCAGGAGTGCCAGCACTTAAAAGGCGCGACTGCCAAAAAGAAGGTGGGACTATGGAGATAAGCGAAAGAAAAAAGCGAATATTGGCCGCCGTTGTTGATGAATATATAGCCACAGCGGAACCGGTTGGCTCCAAGCTCATCGCCCAGAAGAGTGGGCTGAGCGTTTCTTCCGCCACCATCCGCAACGAGCTTGCGGAGCTCACCAGCATGGGCTATTTGGAGCAGCCACACACCTCTGCCGGTCGAGTTCCCACCGCTCAGGGCTACAGAATGTATGTCAACGAGCTTATGGACCGCCACCGTCTCTCAATTGAGGAGACAGAAGAGATAAACCGCAGCATGCAGCTTAAGATCCAGCAGCTTGACAAGATGATGAGCGATGTTGGACGCATTGCCGCAGAGATGACCGATTATCCGGCTCTGGCCCTTGCCGCGAGGCAGAGTGCCACAATAAAGCGCTTTGACCTTATCTATGTTGATTCCAACACATTTATTATTGTAGCTCTGCTTTCTTCCAACGCAGTGAAGAACAGGCTTATGCATCTCCCCTTTTCCGTTGACCAGACAATGGTGCAGAAGCTCTCCACAGTATTCAATGCCAACTTCTGCGGCATCACAGAGGACCATATCACTCCACTGCTGATATCCTCCACAGAACGCTCCACAGGCGACACTATGGGTCTTGTGGCTGCCATTGCAGGCTTTGCCATTGAGGTGCTCTCCGAGGAAAAGAGCTCCCAGGCGGTCATTGCCGGCGAAGCCAAGCTTTTGAGACTTCCCGAATATCAGGATCCGGTCAAGGCTCATTCCCTTATGAACTATCTCTCCGACTCCGAGCACCTGAGCAAGCTGCAGGGCATGGATTTCGGAAACGATGTAAAAGTCATTATCGGCCCCGAAAATGTGGCCGAGGAGCTTCGCGACTCCAGTGTTGTCCTTGCAAAATACGATGCGGGAGACGGCACTCAGGGCCTTATCGGTGTTGTAGGCCCCACCAGAATGGATTATTCCAAGGTTGCCGCTAAGCTCAGCTATATTGCCGACGGCCTCAGCAAGGCTCTGGCAGGAAACAAGCCCATGCCCGGCTTCGGCGCACTTATGATACCTGAAAAGAATGACCGGCACTAAGCTGCCACTCACCATAAATCGAAAGGATGAATCCAGCAATGTCCAAGAAAAAGAACGAAAGCTCTCCCGAGGAGGAAGTAAAGCAGGAGACCGCAGAGTCCGCTCCCGAGACCGAGACTCCCGCTGCGGAGGCCGCTCCCGAAGCAAACGAAGCAGCTGCCGCCAATGACCGTTACCTCCGTCTCATGGCCGAGTATGACAACTTCCGCAAAAGAAGCGCCAAGGAGAGAGAAAATATCTATACCGATGTCCGTGTGGACACCGTGAGCAAGTTCCTTCCCGTCTATGACAACCTCGAGCGCGCCATGGCAATTTCCACAGCAGACGAGGCCTACAAAAAGGGCGTTGAGATGACCTTCAACCAGCTCTGCGAGGTTTTCAAGAAGCTGGGTGTTGAGGAAATAGAAGCTGTCGGCAAGACCTTTGACCCCAACTACCACAACGCTGTCATGCATGTTGAGGACGAGGAAAAGGGCGAGAGCGAAATCGTCGAGGAGTTCCAGAAGGGCTTCAAAGTCGGCGAAAAGGTTATCCGCTTTTCCATGGTGAAAGTTGCAAACTAAAAATAGCTTCCCTCTGGGGGAAGCTGTCAAGCCGTAGGGCGGCCGCTTGCTGCCGCCACTGATGAGGGACAGTTTTGCTTAAGATAAAATCCCTCATCCGGCCCTTCGGGCCACCTTCCCCCAGGGGAAGGCAAATATGTATTTAATAAAAATTTATATATCTTAATCTTAGGAGGAAATAACAATGGGTAAAATCATAGGAATCGATCTGGGTACCACCAACTCCTGCGTATCCGTTATGGAAGGCGGCGAGGCCGTCGTTATAGCCAATGCCGAAGGCAACCGCACCACTCCCTCTGTAGTGGCATTTTCCAAGACCGGCGAGCGTATGGTTGGACAGGTTGCAAAGCGTCAGGCCGTCACCAATCCTGACCGCACCATCGCTTCCATCAAGCGCGAAATGGGCTCCAACTACAAGGTAAACATTGACTCCAAGGCCTACACTCCTCAGGAGATCAGCGCAATGGTTCTTCAGAAGCTGAAGGCTGACGCCGAGGCTTATCTGGGCACCACCGTCACCGAAGCCGTTATCACCGTTCCCGCATACTTCACCGACTCCCAGCGTCAGGCCACCAAGGATGCCGGCCGCATCGCAGGTCTGGACGTCAAGCGTATCATCAACGAGCCCACCGCAGCCGCTCTGGCTTACGGCGTTGACAAGGAAGAGGACCAGAAGATCATGGTCTATGACCTTGGCGGCGGCACCTTCGACGTTTCCATTCTGGAAATCGGCGACGGTGTTATCGAGGTTCTGGCCACCGCCGGCAACAACCGTCTGGGCGGCGATGACTTCGACGCAGCAGTCGTAAAGTATCTTCTTGACGAGTTCCGCAAGGCCGAAGGCGTTGACCTCTCTCTTGACAAGATGGCTATGCAGCGTCTGAAGGAAGCAGCAGAAAAGGCCAAGATTGAGCTGAGCGGCGTTACCACCAGCAACATCAACCTGCCCTATATCACCGCTGACGCCACCGGTCCCAAGCATATGGACATCACCCTTTCCCGCGCCAAGTTCAACGAGCTGACCCATCACCTTGTTGAAAAGACCGCAGGTCCCGTACGTCAGGCTCTCTCCGACTCCGGTCTGAGCGCTTCCGAGCTGAGCAAGGTTCTCCTCGTTGGCGGCTCCAGCCGTATCCCTGCTGTTCAGGACATGGTCAAGAGCCTCACCGGTAAGGAAGGCTTCAAGGGCATCAACCCCGACGAGTGCGTAGCTCTGGGCGCAGCCATTCAGGGCGGCGTTCTCGGCGGCGACGTTGAAGGCATCCTCCTTCTGGACGTCACTCCCCTGAGCCTCGGTATCGAGACCCT
>JAZNZM010000295.1:0-11932 GCA_045594965.1 Oscillospiraceae bacterium
AGGAGGGAAGCTGTTCAAGGGCTTGATCCCGAAATTTATGTCGGAATTACGCCCCCCGGCGCGCCACATTCCACCGCCGTACAACGAAAAACGCACCCTCGTAGGGCGGGGGCTTGCTCCCGCCGCAAACGCGGGACGGGAGACCCGTCCCCTACGAAACACGATTGAAGGTTTCCGCGTTTCCCGTAGGGCGGGCTGACCTCAGCCCGCCGCGGGCGACCGCAGGTCGCCCCTACAAAGCATATTTATTATCAACACAGAAAGGACACAGCCATGGCTTTTGTTCATCTCCATGTTCACAGCGAGTTCAGCCTTCTTGACGGAGCCTGCCGCATATCCTCTCTTCCCGAACGGGCGAAGGAGCTGGGCCAGAATGCCATTGCCATCACTGACCACGGTGTTATGTACGGCGCGGTGGCCTTCTACAAGGCCGCAAAGAAGGCCGGCATAAAGCCCATCATCGGCTGCGAGGTATATGTTGCACCCGGCAGCCGCTTCGGACGGGAGCACAGCGTGGACGGAAGCTACAGCCACCTTGTTCTGCTCTGCAAAAACGACATCGGCTACCGCAACCTCTGCTATCTGGTATCCGCAGGCTTCACCGAGGGCTTTTACATCAAGCCCAGAATAGACTGGGAGCTTCTCAAAGACCATGCCGAGGGGCTTGTGTGCCTCAGCGGCTGTGTTGCGGGGGAGATACCCCAGAAGCTGCTGAGAGGGGAATATGAGGCCGCCAAGGCCAAGGCTCTGGAGCTTGCCGCCGTCTTTGGTCCCGACAGCTTCTATCTTGAGGTGCAGGACCACGGTGATATAGACGAAAAGCGGGCTATGAGCGGCTTGCTTCGCATAAGCGAAGAAACCGGGATTCCCATAGTTCTCACCAACGATGCCCACTATATAAAAAGAAGCGATGCCCAGAGTCAGGATGTTTTGCTGTGCATACAGACGGGCAAAACTCTGGAAGAGCCGGGGCGCATGAGGTTTCAGGGTGAGGAATTCTACCTGAAAAGCGAGGGAGAGATGGCAAAGCTTTTGCCTGAGCGTCCCGATGCCATAGAAAACACTGCGAAAATCGCGGAAATGTGCGATTTTGACTTTGAGTTCGGCCACTATCACCTGCCACAGTTCAAGCTTCCCCAGGGCGAGACGGACTCTGCAAGCTACCTCCGCAAGCTCTGCGAGCAGGGGTTTGTGAAGCGCTACGGAGTCTCCGACGAGGTTCATGCCCAGCTGGACTATGAGCTTGACATGATAGAGCGCATGGGCTTTGTGGACTATTTCCTCATAGTCTCTGACTTTGTGGGCTATGCCAAGAGCAAGGGCATACCCGTAGGCCCCGGCAGAGGCAGCGCCGCAGGAAGCGTTGTCAGCTACTGTCTGGGCATCACAGATGTTGACCCCATAAAATACAGCCTTTATTTTGAGCGTTTTCTCAACCCCGAGCGCGTCAGCATGCCGGATATTGATATGGACTTCTGCATCCGCCGCCGGGGTGAGGTTATAGACTACGTCAACCGCAAGTATGGCTCCGACCATGTGGCTCAGATAGTCACCTTCGGCACCATGGCCGCAAAAAACGCCATCCGTGATGTGGGCCGCGTCATGGGCGTAAGCTATGCCGAGACCGATGCCGTTGCCAAGGCCGTGCCAAACGCTCTCCATATCACCATCAGCGAGTCACTGCAGGTGAGCAAGGCTCTCAAGGAGCTATACGAGGGCGACGGGAAGATAAAAACTCTGGTGGACACCGCCCGAGACCTTGAGGGCATGCCCCGCCATGCCTCCACCCATGCCGCAGGTGTTGTTATCACAAAGCGCCCTGTCTATGAATATGTGCCCTTGGCAAAAAATGATGAGTCCGTTGTCACCCAGTACCAGATGACAACTCTTGAGGAGCTGGGTCTTCTCAAAATGGACTTTCTGGGTCTGCGCAACCTGACGGTGCTGGACGATGCGGTGAAGCTTGTCCGCCGCCGTGAACCGGATTTTGACATTGAAAAAGTGCCCGAGGACGATAAAAAGGTATTTGAAATGCTTCAGGCAGGCCGCACAAGCGGCGTGTTCCAGCTGGAGAGCAGCGGCATCACCGCCGTATGCACAGGTCTGGGACCCAAGAGCATAGAGGATATCACCGCTATCATAGCCCTCTACCGTCCCGGCCCCATGGACTCCATTCCCCGCTTCATCGAGTGTTCCGCCAATCCTCAGAAGATAAGCTACAAGCATCCCATGCTGGAGGATATTCTGGGGGTCACCTATGGCTGTATAGTTTATCAGGAGCAGGTTATTGAAATCTGCCGCCGTCTGGCAGGCTTCTCCCTTGGACAGGCGGATATGATACGCCGTGCCATGAGCAAGAAGAAGGAAGCGGAGATAGTCCGTGAGCGCAAGACCTTCATCTACGGCGATCCCGAAAGAAATATCCCCGGAGCTGTGGCAAAGGGCATTCCCGAGGATGTGGCAGGCAGCATCTATGATGAGATTCTGGACTTTGCAAACTACGCCTTCAACAAGGCTCACGCTGTAAGCTACGCCATAGTTGCCTACCGCACTGCCTACATGAAGGCCCACTACCCCAGAGAGTATATGGCTGCCCTGATAACCAGCGTGCTGGATAACTCAAGCAAGGTGGCCGAGTATATAAGCGAGTGCCGTGACATGGGCATCAAGCTTCTGCCTCCGGATATAAACCAGTCCTTTGCGGACTTTTCCGTGGTGGGCAATGACCTGCGCTTCGGCATGGCTGCCGTTAAAAACGTGGGTCGTGGCTTTGTCCGCACTCTGGTGGGAGAGAGACAGAGAAACGGCAATTTTGTGGCCTTCGATGAGTTCTGCCGCCGCATGTACGGTCAGGACTTAAACCGCCGCGCCCTTGAAAGCCTCATCCGTGCAGGAGCCTTTGACAGCATGGGCTATAAGCGCCGTGCTCTGCTGCAGGTGCTGGACAGCGTTATTGACGGCATTGCCAGCGCAGGCAGAAAGAATGTGGAAGGTCAGCTGGACCTCTTCGGCATGAGCGAGGAGGAGGGCGGCGTGGCTGCGGAAACCATGCGCCTGCCCGATGTGGACGAGTTCACTCCTCAGGAAATGATGAGCATGGAGCGGGAGATGACGGGCCTTTATCTCAGCGGACATCCCATGGACCAGTACAGGGATATGGCAAAGAGAATGGGAGCTGTGAAGATAGGCACTATTCTGGAAGCCCATGCCTCCGGAATAACGGACGGCCCCTATGCCGATGGGCAGTATGCCACTGTCTGCGGTGTGGTCAGCTCCTACAAGACACGCACCACTAAAAACAACTCCATGATGGCCTATGTCACTCTGGAGGACGACAGCGGCTTTATGGAGCTTATCTGCTTCCAACGTGCGCTGGATAACGGCGGAAATCATATCAGGGACAACGCGGCGCTGGCTGTTCGTGGACGCATCTCCGTCAGAGACGACAAAGAGCCACAGCTTATGGCGGACTCTATCCGCCCCATTGCCGAGGCTGCCAACACCGTGGGTGCGCCTCCTGTGCCTGCCGTAAAAAAGGAGAAAAAGCTTTTTGTGAAGCTTCAGAGCGGTGATGAAAAAACGCTCCGCCGCATAAGCCTTATTCTTAAGATGTTTGAGGGTAAGGACACAATGGTTCAGTATTTCGCGGACATAAAGAAACAGCGCACTTGCCCCTGCCTTGTGCATCCGGCTCTTGTGAAGGAGCTGCAGGAGATGCTTGGGGAGGAAAATGTTGTTGTGAAATAGACCCGATGGGCCGGCCGGGTGTCCGGCCCCTACGAATGCGTGAAGGGTAAAAACCGGTTCCCGCCACAGGTCGGGCGAAGTCGCACGGGGATTTAAAAATCAAGCAGCTGTAGGGGCGATTCACGAATCGCCCGCGGGCGACGAAACGTCGCCCCTACGATGGGAAACGAACATTTTTGCCGTTTTGTCGTAGGGGCGGATATTATCCGCCCGAAAAGTGGATAGGTATAAAAAAGAGGAAGTCTTTGGACTTCCTCTTTCTGATACTATATTATGTTTATCCTACCGGCTCTACGGTGTAGCCTGCGGCACGGAGGCCTTCCAGAAGACCGGTTTCGTCAAGCAGATGGGCAAGACCCACGGCATAGAACACGGTTTCGCCGCTTTCGAGATACTCGACGGCCTTTTCTATCATCTGTTCATTGCGGTCGGGACCGAGGGCCTTGTCATACTCTGCCAGACAGGCCTCTATCTGAGCTATCTCCTCTTCGCTCATCTCAGATAGCTCCTCCTCGCTGAACTCTATTTCGGAGGGGGCACAGATAGCTTCTCTGAGAGCGTCCTCATCGCCCTGACACCACAACTCATAAAGCTCCATCATGTCCTTGGCATAGGCGCTTCGTCCGTAGTAGACAATGTCCGCAAGAATAAGCTCCTGCAGCTCCTCGGAGAACTTGAAGAAGAGGGTGAGCTGCTTGCCGATGTCTTCAATACTGCGGATTTCTATATTCTTGTTGTTGGCGATTTCAATCAGACGGCTTTCAACACCGTAAAGGGAGGAGAGCTGGCCAACATGAACCATGTAGGCATTCTCAATGGCCTCTGCCCATACGGTGGGGGTGGACTCGTCGGCTCTGTAGCCATAGCTGCCAACGGCCTTCATGAGCTTGACTGCATCGGCATAAAGCTGGGGATCTATGTTGTCGCCCAGAGTGGTGCCGTTTATGTAGTAAATATAGTCCTGAAGCTTTCTGGCCACATCGCTGTGTCTGTTCAGATAATCCTGAACGGCATTGGGATCCACCTCAAGGGCAAGAGCCTGGGACTGGTCAAGAGCCTTGTATATACTCTCAGGCAGATAGGCTGTGCGCTCATCGCCAACATGGATGGTGCCGAAAAGCCACATGGTCTGGCCGTTTTCGCCCGTTACCTTGTAGAAAAGAGGACTTGCGGGGGTCTCAGGCTCCGGCTCCTCGGCTGCAATGCCGGCGGCCATCTCCTGAGCGGTGGAACTGAGCAGGTCGAAGCTGGCAACGATATTCTGGGTGATGCTGCGCTTGTTGCCGTATACTGTGTGGTGGCCTTCAAAGTCTATGCCACAGGAGGTGGGCAGCATGGTGTCGGCATCAAAGGCCAGGAAACCGCTGTAGCTTGCGGTGCTGAAATCCGTGGACATATCGTCCAGACGCTCCGGCCAGTCGAAGAGGTCGCTGCAGATGTTTTCCTGAGTCTTATGGCCCAGAGCGGGATCCACCTGGAATTCGATGAGGATATAGCCGTCCAGATAGCTCAGCTCAAAGTCCCTCAGATTGCGGAAAGCCGGAAGATCGCTGAACATCACGCTGTCCATATTCAGTGCGCTGGCGGGAACGGTCTGTTCATAAACCTCTCCGTCCTGAACATAGCGGAAGACACCGTCTCTGTAGCTGCTGCTGCCGTACCAGCCGTCGCTGGTCCAGCCCTGACGGTAGCTGACAAGCTCTGCCTGCTGCATGGTCATATCCGCGCCGCTGCCGAAGATGTAGGTTTCGATGGCGGAGGAGTATTCAAAGCCCAGAACATCTATCTCAATAACATTGGTGGAGGACAGACTCTGGCTGTCGCTGTTTTTGAGAGCAATGCTGGCCCTGTTGAAAAGCTCGGGCAGATACATATCCGGGATGGACTTCAGACCGGTGGAGCCGGGAACCTCCGCTGCAAGATCTCTCTCGTCATTGTATTCTCCGGGAATCACCTTGAGACTGAGGCTTGTAGTCACATGGTTTTGCATATACTGAGCCTCGTAGCTTATGCTCTCCACGGCAGTGCCGTTCATGGCTATCTCCGCGGATGCGTCGATAAGCTCTATGTCCTCGTCCAGCCAGGACTCGGGAGCGCTGGGGGATGCAAGAGTGATGGTGGAGCCATCAAGGCTTAGCTCCTCATATAGCTCAGGGTCAACAGGCATGAGAGGATAATGACTGGACATAAAGTCCTCGCAGCTCATCTCGGCCTTGTAAAGACCGTCCACATACACGCTTCCGTCGGCGTAAAGATATTCCACATAGGTATCCTGACCGTAGTAGCTGAGCTTCTGATCTCTGAGAATTATGGGATTGCCATCGTGTCTGCCCTGATAAATGATGGTTTCCTTGGCCTCTTCCTCGTAGCTCCGGTCTCCTACAGAACGGACAATGCTGCTTTCAACGGTGTACTGCATATTGTCGCCCGTGCCAAGCTCTGTCATGAAGATGCCGTAGCTCTCGAAGGCAATCTCAAGGGGATCGGGCTGGTGGACAGGAGGCTCGGGCGTGAGCTCCGGAGTGGCTTCGGGCGCAGGTGCAGGCTCGTCCCCGCTGCAGGCGGCAAGGGAGAAAAGCATAAGCAGGCACAAAAGCAGGGAAATACTTTTCTTCATGGCTTCGCTTCCTTTCTGTAAATATATGTATTTCGAGCCTTGGGTTAATCATAGAGCATTCTTGGGTATCATTTACATTGTAGAACAATTTGTTCAAAATATCAATAGAACATAATGTTCATTTTATACTTTTTCAGGGTGATATGAATGGAAAAGTATGAGCGCATCAGAAATCTTCGGGAGGACAGCGATCTCACTCAGGAGGCGGTGGGGCGCATGATAAACCTGCCCCAGCGCACCTATGCATATTATGAGAGCGGAGGACGCATGGTACCTCCGAGAGTGCTCCGCGCACTGGCCGAGCTGTATGGAGTCAGCGTGGACTATATTCTGGGTCTCACAGATGAGAAGAAGCCTTATCCACGAAGAAAAGTATGAGAAAAGCACCCTCACGGGCAATGCTCATGGCATTGCCCTGACGGGTGCTTTTTCTTATTTCACAGAGATGTCGTAGGCGCTGATAAGCTCGCCCTCGCCCTCTGCAACGGAGAGGGTGACTCTGTCGCCGGGGTTAAGAACGGCGGCGATGGGAGCATCGGCCACGGAAATAACATAGTAGAAGTCCTTGCCCATGAGACGGATGAAAACATGGGTGTTGCCGTCGATAACGGCGCTGCGCAGCTCCTCGACACGGCCGCTGACGGTGTTGGACACCACTTCCTCCTTGTCCACAAGGGAAGCGTTGGAGAGAAGCTTTATATAGTTGGCCTCGCACTCGGCAACAGTGGCACCGGTGGCAACGATCTGGTACTGCTGCACGTTGACCATGGCGTACATCTTTACAAGCTCCGCGTCGTCCTTCAGAGCCATGAAGTAGGTGGGCTGGCCGGAGATGTTCAGCAGCAGGGGGAAGGTGGATTTATACTCATACTGCTGCACAACGCCCTCGGCGCTGGCACGGGCGGAATATTCCTCGGCGCCTGCCACGGGATAGAACCTGGTCTCCTTGGTGCGCTGGTTTGTGAGGATGAAGCCGATATTGCTCTCGTCGCTCATGACGGAGGTAATGCCGGTGTACATATATACATCGTCACCGTTTACGATGTAGTTGTAGCCCTCGGTGGTCCGGGTAACGTTCTTCTGGCCGAAGATGGAGTTGAGCCAGCCGCTCTGGTACATGCCGTGGTAGTCATACTGTTGGATGATGATATCGGCGGTGTAAACGCGGTCCACCCATTCGGGGACTTCCTCATAATAGGTGCTCTGTCCGGTGAGAGCGTTGGTGAGCACTGCGCCCCTGATGTCGGTGCCGGAGAAGAGACCTATGCGCTTGATGATACGGGGGCTGACCCAGTAGGGGGTGCCCTCCTCGTCAATCTCAAAGTTGGCATCGTCGAACATGAAGGTGGGGAACTGGAAGCGGAGGTGGCGGGTCAGGTTGCGGCCGAAGTGCTCGGCGGTGGTATACTTGATGCCCTCGCCCTGCTCGTCAAGGCGGACCACTTCAACATTCTGGGTCACCATGTCTATGATAAGGTAGGCGGGCAGGCCCTCGCTGCGGTTTGTGAACCACTTTATGATATCGCCGTAGACAAGGGGAGTGACCCGGACGGGGCGTCCCTTGTAGTTTATCTGGGTGTAGTCCTCGGCCACCTCGAACTGGCTGACATACTGGCTGAGCTCGCCCAGCTTGCGGTTGCCAAGACGCTTGGCGCTGTCCTCGTCCAGCATGGGTATCTGGTTATAGCTTATCTCGTCAACCTCGGCGGCGAAGTCGCCGTCCTCAAGCTCCAGCAGCTCCGCGTAGGCACCGGCACGGAAAATGGGCATGCCGATGATGCTGCCGCCTATGAGCAGCACAACAAAGAAAACGCAGACAAGCACGGGCACCATGCAGTGGGCCTTCAGACCCCTCCACAGCTCCATGCCGCTGGTGACCTTGTGGAGACCGACGCTTATGGCGCTGAGCACGCAGTAGATGAGGGCGAGGATGAAGAAGAAGCTGTAGAAGCCCTCGTTGTGCAGATTGATGGCCGGAAGCTTGAAGTAGAAGTAGACAAGGCCGATCACAAGAGTGATGATAAGATTGAGAATAATGCTTTTTGCGGTTTTGCGTTTCATAACTATTTCTCCCTGAATAGGATTTGTGGAAATATTATATCATTTTTCTTTATATATTCAATATTTTCTGCTTGACATTCACAATAAATTCATTTATAATGGCAAAGCTGACAACAAAATAAGGAGATTTTGTTCGAAGGAAAACGTGGAGAAGTCGCGTAGCCCGGTCGAGCGCGCACGATTGGAAATCGTGTAATGGCCAAAAACCATTCGAGGGTTCGAATCCCTCCTTCTCCGCCAGATAAAAAAGAACTGCCCGTCAGGGTGGTTCTTTTTTTTTCTGATGGAGGGATTCGAAGTTTATGCCCCGGAGGGGTAAAACCCTCCTTCTCCGCCAGATAAAAAAGAAGCACCTGCGAAAGCAGGTGCTTCTTTTTTTGGCGGAGACTTTGCCTTTCGGCAAAGTGTCGCTGCGGCGGGAATCTAATGTGAAGGAAAACCCTGATGGTTTTCCTTCACACATCCTTTCCTTCCGAAGCACCTGACATAATATCAAATGTGTACGGCTGCTTTGGCTTCTGTCAGGCTTTTACGAGAGACCCAGATGGTGTAGGTATAAAGATTGCCCACAGGATTCATGGTGGCCTGACTTATTCCGTAATCAACAAAATTGCCGCCGCGCATCATGTTGGGCACATGATTGCGGAAACGCTTTGTTTGCATTGCGTATGGAATGCCAAGCTTTTTTAGCTCAGCAACAGCCTTGGCTACAGCGGCGGCGTCAGTATCCACCATCAGCTTTTTGCGGTTAAATATGTTCACAGAGAAAAATCCCATACTGACACTCCTTTCTTTGATACAAATTTACACCTTCCACAAGGTGGAAAGTCAAGGGGAAAATGAAAATTGCCGCCCTTGGACATAATATATCCGAGGTGGAACAGATGGAAAAGACGGATTTTCTCTCGGAGGCCAAGGCCATAGAGCAATATATGGTCTATTGCAGGCGCACTCTCCATGCCCTTGCCGAAAGGGGCTTTGAGATGAGGGAAAGCCTGCGCTTTGTGGCAGGCGAGCTGGAGGCAATGGGGATAAGGGCCGAAAAATGCGGAAAGGCCGGGCTGACTGCTGTGTTGGGGAAGGGCGAAGATGAGTGCTTTCTCCTCCGTGCCGACATGGATGCTCTGCCCATGGCAGAAGAAACGGGACTTGGCTTTGCCTCGGTAAAGGGCGGCTTTCACGGCTGCGGCCATGATATGCATACTGCCATGCTCCTTGGTGCGGCAAAGCTGCTGAAAAAGCATGAGGGGGAGCTGACGCATCCCGTGAAGCTGATGTTTCAGAGTGCCGAGGAAACCCTTGAGGGGGCAAAGGACATGATCGAAGCCGGGGTGCTGCACTCTCCAAAGGTGGGTGGGGCCATGATGCTCCATGTGATGACGGGCATTCCTCTGCCTGCAGGCAGCATTATTGTGCCGAAGAGCGGTGTGGGCGCCCCGGCAGCGGATTATTTCACCGTTGAGCTACGGGGAAAGGGCTGTCACGGCTCGTCTCCCAATACGGGTGTGGACCCCATCAGCGCGGCTGCCCATATAATCATCGCTCTGCAGGAGCTTTCCGCCCGTGAGCTTGCCATGGGCGAGGCAGCGGTGCTGACGCTGGGCAGCATCCACGGCGGCGAAGCCGATAATGTGATTCCTGACGGCGTGACCATGGGGGGAACTCTCCGTGCTATGGAGGAGGACACGAGGGAATATATAAAAAAACGGCTTTTGGAGCTGAGCGTGGGCATAGCCCGATGCTTTCGGGCAGAGGCGGAGCTGAGCTTCGGCAGCGGCTGCCCGGGGCTTTTGAATGATGAAAAGCTCCTTGAATATGTGGACGGCTGTGTCAGGTCAATTCTTGGAGAAGAGAAAGTTTTCTCCGCTGCAGACTTTTCTGAGCGTGGAGGCCGTGAGGCTCGGACGGCAGGCAGCGAGGACTTTGCGTATATAAGCAGAGAAGTGCCCTCGGTGATGCTGGCTCTGGCGGCAGGGGAGCCGGAAAAGGGTTATGTATATCCTCTCCACCATCCGAAAGCGGACTTTGACGAGGCCGCTTTGCCCTATGGTGCGGCGGTGTTGGCAGCCTGCGCCCTTGGGTGGGAGAATTTTTCACAGGACTGACCGCAGAGCGCTCCTGCTGTCCGGCACACGGTATGACGGATGCGGCATCCTCATTTGTAGGGGCGAGCATTGCTCGTCCGCAGGCGACCACAGGTCGCCCCTACGAAATGTGCCCATAGTAGGGCGGGGTGCCCTCACCCCGCCGCCTTGAATATATCCATGAATTGAGGATATACGGCGTAGCCACGGGCGATTCGTGAATCGCCCCTACGGGGAAATTTCCGCAGTCTGTGCGATAATCCGCAACACCCCGTAGGGCGCGACGGCCACTTGCGGGCGGATAATATCTGCCCCTGAAAAAGGCAGCATTGATAAAATAACAAAAATCCACTCCCGAACCGGGAGTGGATTTTTGGCTTATATAAGGGATTTATCTTAATACATACCGCCCATGCCGCCCATGGGAGGAGCAGCGGGAGCGTCGTTTGCCTCGGGGAGATCGGCAACGAGGCTTTCGGTGGTGAGGACAACGCTTGCGATGGAGGAAGCGTTCTCAAGAGCGCTGCGGCAGACCTTGGTGGGGTCAACGATGCCGGCATCGATCATATCGCAGTATTCCTCGGTGGCTGCGTTGAAGCCGAAGTGTGCGCAGTCTGCGGAAGCAACCTTGTCATAAACAACAGCGCCTTCAACGCCTGCGTTGGCAGCGATCTGGCGGATGGGAGCCTGAAGAGCAACGGCAACGATCTCTGCACCGGTGCGCTCGTCGCCGCTGAGGGTCTTGGCGGCCTCGGCGGCTGCCTTGCCTGCGGTGGCATATGCGGTGCCGCCGCCGGCTACGATGCCTTCTTCAACGGCTGCGCGGGTGGCGTTGAGAGCGTCCTCGATGCGGAGCTTCTTCTCCTTCATCTCAACCTCGGTGGCTGCGCCGACCTTGATAACGGCAACGCCGCCGGCCAGCTTGGCAAGACGCTCCTGAAGCTTCTCGCGGTCATAGTCGCTCTTGGTGGTCTCGATGAGGTGCTTGATGGAGGCAACGCGGTCTGCGATCTCCTGCTTGTCGCCAACGCCGTCCACGATGGTGGTGTTGTCACGGGTGACCTTGACCTGATGTGCAAAGCCGCAGAGCTCGAGGGAAGCGTCGGAGAGCTGCAGGCCCTTTTCCTCGCTGATGACGGTACCGCCGGTGAGGATGGCGATATCCTGCATCATATCTGCGCGGCGGTCGCCGAAGCCGGGAGCCTTGACGCAGACGCAGGTGAAGGTGCCGCGGAGCTTGTTGAGAACGAGGGTGGCGAGAGCGTCGCCTTCGACGTCCTCAGCGATGATGAGGAGCTTGCTTCCCTGCTTTACGATGCTCTCGAGGAGGGGGAGCATATCCTGAATGGAGGTGATCTTCTTTTCATAGAGGAGGATGTAGCAATCGTCAAGGATGGCTTCCATCTTGTCGGGGTCGGTGACC
>JAZNZM010000296.1:0-3386 GCA_045594965.1 Oscillospiraceae bacterium
AACCACCATGTCGAAGCTGATGCGTCGGGTGGAGGCAAGGAAGTTTGCAAGGCGCAGGGCGTTGATGGCGCGGATGGCGGCAACGGCGTTGCGCTCAATGCAGGGTATCTGCACAAGACCCTTGATGGGGTCGCAGGTGAGACCCAGATGGTGCTCCATAGCCACCTCGGCGGCATACTCTATCTGGCCTATGCCCATCTCGTGAAGCTCCGCAAGAGCGGCGGCGCACATGGAGCAGGCGGTGCCTATCTCTGCCTGACAGCCGCACTCGGCGCCGGAGATGGAGGCATTTTCCTTGACGAGATTGCCTATAATGCCGCCAACGGCCAGAGCACGGACTATCTCCTCGTCGGAAAAGCCCTTTTCCAGCTGCATATAGCGCAGAGCAGCGGGAACAACGCCGCAGGCTCCGCAGGTGGGAGCGGTGGCGATAACGCCGCCGTCGGCATTATGCTCCGCCACGGCAAAGGCGAAGGAGCAGACAAGGCGGTCCTCTCTTGTGGCGTGGGACTCGTCAATATGGCGCTTATTGAAAAGATACTGGGCCTTGCGCTCAACGCCCAGACCGCCGTGGAGAGTGCCGGTCTCACGGAGACCCTGATTTATGGCGGCAACCATGGTGTTCCAGACCTTGTGGAGATAATCCCAGATTTCGGGGCCTTCCCGCAGCTCCACATAGTCGCTTATGCGTATGCCGTGGCTGCGGCAGTAGCCTGCAATCTCCTTGAAGGAGTTTTCGGGATAGACCTCTTCCGCGGGGTCGCTCTCCCTGCCCTCTATCTCGATAGCGCCGCCGCCCACGCTGAGCACGCGCATCCTTGCGATCTCCATGCCGGCTTTATAGGCATAGAGGTCCATGGTGTTGGGGTGGACGAAGTCCTGAGGGGTGGTGTCGAACACAAGCTCGGTGCGCTCTTTGCCAAGAACGTCCAGCACGGCCTTGTCGGTGCAGTGACCAAGACCGGTGCGGGCAAGAGAGCCGAAAAGAATAACCTTGAAGGAATCTGCCCCGGGGTTTTCCTCAAGAAAGATGCGGCAGGCTTTGTCGGGTCCCATGGTGTGGGAGGAGGAAGGGCCTCTGCCAATTTTGTAAAGCTCACGGAGAGATTTCATAATAGATGCACTCCTGATTAAAAATAAATAATTCCTTATATGCCTTCCCTTGGGGGAAGGTGGCACGGCGTCAGCCGTGACGGATGAGGGACAAAAACAGCCTGTGCCCCTCATCAGCAACGGCGGGAGCAAGCACCCGCCCTACGGCGCTGACAGCTTCCCCGGGGGGAAGCCTTGATTTGTATCCCTTCGGGATTTTAATATCTCACTTCAGTCTTATTCTTGGGTCAACATACTGATAGGCCACGTCGGCAAGGAAGTTAACGGTGAGCACAAGGGCGCTTATCATCATAATGATGGCCAGCACCACGGGGTGGTCGCGGTTGCCTATGCTCATAATGAGCATACGGCCAATGCCGGGGATGGTGAAAACCTGTTCTATAATAATGCTGCCTGCCACAATATCCGCCAGAGTAACGGCAAGGAAGGTGATAACAGGGAGCAGGGAATTTCTGAGTACATGGCGCCAGAGAATGCCTGAGGGACTGTTGCCCCGGCTTTTGGCGGTGCGGACATAGTCCTGGCTCATTTCGTTTATGATGCTGCTGCGGAGCATCTTGACGGTCATGGCGCTCTTGGGAAGCGCTATTGCCAGAGCGGCAAAGAAGAGATAGGTGAAGAAAGCGGAGGGGTTTTCCTCAAGGCTTACAAAGTCGCCAACAATGAAAAGCTTCATGCCCAGACCGAAAATGCTGGTGAAGAGTATGCCTATGAAGAAGGGAGGGACGGACATGCAAATCTGGTTGAACACTGAGAAGATACGGTCAATAATGCCGTTTCTGAAGCGGGCAAGGAAGATGCCCACGGGGATGGAGATTATCACCACCAGCAAAAATGCCATGGCGGAGAGGCAGGCGGTGTTGAACACCTTGCCTTCCAGAAGCTCGGTAACAGGGGCGCGGTAGCCGTAGCTTATTCCGAGGTCTCCGCTGAAAAAGCCTCCCAGCCACCTGAAGTAGCGCTGCACCGTGGGCACATCCAGACCAAGCTCGGCACGGAGGGCGGCGGCCCGCTCCTCGGTGTAATCTGTGCCCAGAATGGTGTCCACAGGGTCAGCGGGGATTATCTCGAAGGCCAGAAAGGCCAGAGCGGATATAATAAGGAGGGTGACTATAAGCACACCTGCCTTTTTCAGTATGTAACGCACAGTCATCCTCCTTTGAATTTAAATAGGTAATTCCTTATAAGCCTTCCCCCGGGGGAAGGTGGCACGGCGTCAGCCGTGACAGATGAGGGATAAGATTTTGAAGACTTTTCCCTCATCAGCAACGGCGGGAGCAAGCACCCGCCCTTTGCCTTCGGCAAAGCAGG
The DNA here is from genome assembly GCA_045594965.1 of Oscillospiraceae bacterium. GTDB lineage: Bacteria > Bacillota > Clostridia > Oscillospirales > Oscillospiraceae > SIG459. The sequence continues at coordinate 2,425 of JAZNZM010000296.1, forward strand.
TAATAGGTAATAGTGAAGAGTGAATAGTTATGGTGTCGCTTCGCGACGTATTTGAATAAGTCGGCTTCGCCGACACCTCAACTTTTCACTCTTCACTTTTCACTCTACAAAGTGTACTCCTGCAAGATCCATGACATAGATGGGATAGAACACATATCCCTCAATGCCCTTGCGAAGGGCAACGAAGTCGCAGGGATCCTGAATATACACGTTGCTGGCATCCTCTGCCAGAATGGTCTGAGCCTGCTTGTAAAGAGCTATCTGCTCAGCCTCGTCGGTGGCGGTGAGGGCGGCATTGTATACCTCGTCATAACGCTCCGACACATAGTTGCTCATATTCTTGCTGTGAGTGCTCTCATAGCGTGCCAGCAGGCTCTGGGCGGTCATGGCACCGGAGGCATCGAAGCCCAGAATGGTGCCGTGGTAATTGCGTCCCTTGTATACATCGTCGTACCAGGTGCCCCACTCAACGGTGTCGATAGTGCAGTTGATGCCCACTGCCTTCAGCTGCTCGGCTACCACCTGAGCTGTGTCCACATGGAAGGGGTAGTTGGAGGGAACGGTGATGACGAAGTCGAAGCCGTCGGCATAACCGGCCTCTGCCAGCAGGTCTTTGGCCTTCTGGGGGTCGTAGCCGTACATTCCGGTGAGGTCCTCGTAGTACTTTGCAAAAGCGGGGTACATATTGCTGCCCACGATGAAGCCCTTGCCGTTGGAGACGAAGTCCAGAATCATCTGGCGGTCAACGGCATAGTTGAGAGCCTGACGGACGCGGATGTCCCGGAGAGGCTCGTAGTCATTGTTGAGGAAGAGAGCCTGAACAAGGTTCATGCTGCCTTCAAAAATGTTGAAGTCGCTCTCCAGACCCGCGATCTGGGTGCTGGTGAGGTGGGCGCAGAGGTCGATGGCGCCGCTCTTGAGACTCATGACCAGTGTGTCGCCGTTTTCGATTATCTTGAATA
>JAZNZM010000297.1:0-3532 GCA_045594965.1 Oscillospiraceae bacterium
GAGAACCCATGGGGATATTGAACATGGTGTATGCTGCTTCGTAAAGAATCTTGCAGGAGAACAGAACGACAACAAGAGCGATTCCGTCAAAGAAAGTGGGAACAGTCCACAAAGCAATTGCCGTAACTGCAACCAAAGGAGTTGCGCGAAGCAGCCAGGGACGGAATTTGCCGCCCTTATTGCGCTTTCTTGCGAAAGCCTTGTCCATCAAAGCACCCATCATGGGATCGTTGACGGCGTCCCATATGGTCCAGATGATAACGAGAGTGCCAAGCAAGGTTGTGTTGATTCCGAGAGCATTAGTGCAGTAAAGGGTGAAGATGGTGCCCATGAGCGTAAAAGTCATGCAGCCGCCCCAGTCACCGAACATATAGCCAAACCAGTGCTTCTTGGTGAGGCCGGTCTTGGGAGCTTTAGGTGCTTTTGCCATGTTGGGGGACCTCCTTTTAATAAGGGAATTTATACTTTCCCATAATGTAAGTTTATCATATCACAGCCATAATTACAATTTAATTGCTTATCTGACATGAAATATTGCAAATCCGGTAATTAAGCAGTATAGTGATGTCATACACATACGCCAAAGGCGGCGAGATAATGAAATTAGAAGACCTCAAAGCACTTGCGAATCACTTCAAAGTTCCTCCGACCGCGGAGCAATATGCCAACATGCAGCTTTATATACAGCAGCTTGGACTTGATCCGAACAGCCTTTATCAGGAGCTCGAAATGTCGTCTCGCTTCGTGCAGGTGCACCGTGACACGAGCTATTCAAATTCAATTCTCCAGCTTCACAGCCACTCTTTCTATGAGGTTCTCTGCTGCTGCAACACCTGCGGAGCGGAATATCTTGTGGGCTCGGAGCGATACTGCCTGCAAAAAGGAGATATTATTTTCGTTCCTCCCGGAACGAGCCACCGCCCTCTTCTTCCGGACAATATGCAAGAGCCATATATCAGAGATGTTATGTGGATAAGTCAGGAATTTATCGACATATTACATAACGAATATTTTCCCGGAGAACACCGTCCGATTAATCACAGCAGTCTGTTCAGAACATCCGGAACAAAGTGGGAATATATCCGGGATATTCTGAGAAGTGCGGTTACGGAATCCGAAAAGCAAAGCGATGGTTGGGAACTTGTTGTCACAGGAATGGCAATGACATTCATGGCACATCTCAAGCGAGCATTTTTAGATGGCGACACGGTGTCGGTTTCCGCAGAAAAGCCGGACCTACTGGAGCGCGTTATAGCAAATATTGAAGATAATCTCTCAAACAAAATCACTCTAAGCAGTACGGCTCAGCACTTCTATGTAAGTGAAAGCACCATAAGCCAAACTTTCAGAAAGAAGATGGGAGTCAGCTTTTATCGGTTCGTCACCCAGCGCAGGCTTATAGCGGCAAAGCAAATGATACTTGACGGCTTTCCTCTGGATAGCGTTGCAGAACGCTCCGGTTTTGGCGACTATTCAGCATTCTATCGCGCATTCAAACGTGAGTACGGCATCTCTCCTCAAAAATACCGCTCACTTCAAGACGCCCCTGTAAAACACAGCTCATAATCCACACATAATTACGAAATTGAAAGGATATATCAATATGTCTTACAAAATCATTGGATATGCAATGAACAAATCACTTGCCGGAATAACCAAGGAAGATGTTTTGAAACTTACCGGACTCAATCTCGCCTTTGGTCTGATTGAAAACGGTCTGCTCACTCTTAAAGGACTTCCCGACATTCACCTTATAGAAAATTTCCGCGTATGGAATCCGGAACTTAAAATAGTTCTTTCCATAGGTGGATGGGAAGCCGGTGGATTTTCTGAAATGGCTATGACAGAAGAAGGCAGAAAAGCTTTTGCCGACTCTTGCCTTGAAGCAGTTGAACAATACTCCCTCGACGGCATCGACATTGACTGGGAATATCCCTGCAGCGATGCTGCCGGAATTGCCTGTTCCCCTGCCGACAAGGAAAACTTTACTGCTCTGCTCAGAACTCTTCGCGAAGCAATTGGCTCTGACCGCATTCTTTCTATTGCCGCAGGAGCCGGAGAATACTACATACACAGCACTCAGATGGCAGAAGTAGCAAAAATTCTTGACTATGTCCAGCTCATGACCTACGACCTCAACGGCGGTTTTGCTGGATTTTCCGGACATCATGCAGCTTTGTATGCAAGCCGCGGCGATAACTCTCATTCCAACACAGCGGATACCGTTGAGCTCTTTCATGCCGCAGGTGTTCCTTACGAAAAGATGATTATCGGCGCTGCATTTTACGGACGCCACTTCGAAGTCAGCGGCTGTGAAAACAACGGTCTGCTCCAGCCAGCAGGTTTTGGAGAGCCCGGTCCCACTTTTGGAGAAATAACACCCGAATATATCGAAGAAAACTCTTTCAAAGAATTCTGGGACGAAGACGCACAGGCTGCATATCTCTGGAACGGAAAAACCTTTGTAAGCTTTGAGTCCGAAAAAGCTGTCCGACTCAAGTGCGGCTACACCAGAGAGAAAGGTCTGCTTGGCATTATGTATTGGGAACACGGCAATGACCCCGGCAAAACTCTGCTCACTGCAATGCATGATGAATTGGGCGGAAAATAACACTAAGTCTGCATAGAAAAAATCGAGAGTCATCGACTCTCGATTTTTCATTTATCCAAGGAAATAGCTGACTGCCAGCATCAAGCAAAAACCGGCCAAGAGAGCATATGTAGCTCCTCTCTCAGCGCCGTGGGCGTGCGTTTCGGGTATCATTTCATCGCTGATAACATACAGCATCGTACCGCCTGCAAATGCAAGTGCAAACGGCAAAACCGCTGCAGAAACCGTCACTGCGAAATAACCAATAAGCGTTCCCAAAACTTCTATAACACCGGTTGCAGAAGCTGCCAGAAAAGTCCTGCCTCTGCTCATTCCTGCGGCAAGCATAGGTGCTATTATCACCATACCCTCGGGTATGTTCTGAAGAGCAATACCCGCTGCTATCGTCAGTGCTTCTCCGGTATTGTCAGTTCCGAAACCGACACCGGCAGCAATACCTTCCGGAAGGTTATGAATAGCTATTGACATAACAAAAAGCAATACTTTGTTAAGACGCTGGTTCTGTTCCGGATGACCCTCAATATCGGCTCCCGTCAGTTTGTGAAGATGGGGTACGAGTTTATCAAGAAGATTCAGGCATACAGCTCCGCAGAAAATGCCTATGGTTGTCATTATGAATCCGCCGCCCTCGTACTCAAGTGACGGCAAAATTAGACCGATTACCGCAGCAGCAAGCATGACACCTGCAGCAAAAGAAAGTACTATATCACTGAATTTATGAGATATATTCTTAAACAATAAGCCAGGAGCCGCGCCAACGACTGTTGCGCCGCCAACTCCAAGCGCTGTAAGGACTACAATTCTCATAAAGCATCCTCCTTTTTTGCTTTTTCTTCATTTTATCACTCAGTCTCAGCCATGGTCAACCCGATAAATCTGCCATTCACACCAATCTAAAATAATTATATTGCAAGAGAGAAA
>JAZNZM010000298.1:0-4063 GCA_045594965.1 Oscillospiraceae bacterium
ACGAAGAGCAGCAGGCCATTCTCAGCGGCAGCAAGGGCGAGGTAATGGCCAAGGTCATGAAGACTCTGGTCATGTACGGTGAGGCCTTCGGTGCAGAGAAAATGGTGCCTGTTACAAGCAAGCATAATCATCTGGTCACCTCCTTCGGCCTGAAGATGATGACCCCTGTTTTTGAGCTTATGCAGCAGCTCATAGATGCCGGAGCAGTCTCCGGACAGAGCTTTTCCGTGGATCCCCGTCCTCTGGACAAAAATGTTCCCGCAAACCTCCTCCAGAATCTTGTTTTCAATAAGTTCATGTACTCCACTCAGGAGTCCTACGAGGAGCAGCTGAAGGAGCTGGGTCTTATGGACTCCGACGCCTTCACCTGCGCCTGCTATCTGGATCAGGTCGGCAACACCCCCGAAAAGGGTGAGGTGCTCAGCTGGGCGGAATCCTCCGCCGTGGTCTACGCCAACTCCGTACTGGGCGCGCGCTGCAACCGCAACAGCGGTATCATGGACATTATGGGCTCCATCGCAGGCTTTGTGCCCTATTTCGGCCTGCTCACCGACGAGGGCAGAAAGGCCACCTGGGTGGTAAAGATAGAAAGCTCCGAAAAGCCCGAAGCTCAGCTTCTGGGCAGCGCTATCGGCATGAAGGTCATGGAAGATGTGCCCTATATAGTGGGTCTCGACAAATGGCTCGGCAGCGAGCTCAACGACGAAAACAAAGCCTATCTCAAGGACTTCGGCGCCGCCACCGCCTCCAACGGTGCAGTGGGTCTCTACCATGTGGCAGGTCTCACTCCCGAGGCCGTGGAAATGGGCGAAGCCCTTATTGCCGAGGGCGCCCGGGAGTATGTTATCACCGATGCCGAGCTTGAGCGCGTGAAGAACGATTACCCCGTCATGTGGAAAAATCCCGATGCCAAGCCCAAGCTCTGCTTCGTGGGCTGCCCTCACATGAGCCTGCAGCAGCTCATGGACTGGACCGTGGCCGTTGAGGAAGGACTTCGCGCCTCCGGCAACAAAAAGGTGCTGATCCCCACCGTGTTCACCACCGCACCTGCCGTGAAGAAGGAATTTGAGGAAAGCGAGTATGCCTCTCGCCTGAAGGCCACCGGTGTCATTCTCAGCTATATCTGCCCTCTCATGTATATGAACAATCCCCTCTGCAAGTCCATGCCCGTCATGACCTCTTCCAACAAACTGCGCACCTATACCACTGCCCGTTACTACACCGAGGCCGAGATCCTCGAAAAAATCACCAAGGGAGGCAAGTGAGATGAGAGAATTCAAAGGACGCGTTGTTGCCCCCGGCACCGTCACCGCCCAGGCCGTTGTGACCCACTCCGGCTTCAACACTCTGGCATCTCTGCAGGGCGCCCTGCAGTTCGGAGACAAAAAAGCCACCTGCGGAGATCAGAACAATCCCGAGCTCCACGGCAAGGAGCTGGCCGGCAAGGCTCTCTGCCTGCCCCAGACCATCGGCTCCACCACAGGCGGTCTTGTTATCTACTGCGCCTGTGCCATGGGCCGCCAGAGCGCCTGCATGCTTTTTTCCAAGCCCATAGACTCCCTCGCCGCTGCAGGCTCCATTCTGGCCTCCGTATGGTGTCCGGATATCTGCATGCCCGTTATCGACAATCTTGGGGACGAGTTTCTCGACTATGTCAAAGACGGCATGACTGTCACCGTAAAAGAAGACGGCACCGTAGTTGTGGACTGATTATTCCTTACACGCCTCCCTCTGATGAGGGAGGTGCCCCGAAGGGGCGGAGGAAGAGAATCGGGGCAGTAAGATGTTTTAGCTATTCATGGATAAATGGACTGCAGCAATCTCTCCCTCAGCCTCGCTGCGCTCGGCAGCTCCCTCGTCAGAGGGAGCCGATAAAAGTCAGTAATATGAGAGCCGAAGATTTTCATCTTCGGCTCTCATATTATTTATCCAGTTCGTCAAGAACCTTCTTATAGGGCATCAGCATGCCTTCGCTCATTTTTCCGCCCATTTTGGCCTTCATTTTTGGAGTATTGAGGAATCCCACCAGATACATAAGGAGTATTTTGCCCTTCTGCTTCTGGGGAAAATCGTACTGACCGTGGGACTTGAAGAAGCGGTGGTCGGCACGCATCATGCCTCGCATCTGGTAGATAAGGTCGCGGAATATCTTCATACCGCCCACACCGTAGAAATTCTGGGGCTGTGTGTTTTTCTTCTCAAGGGCATACATGAGGCTGTCTGCCACACGGTCTATCTGAGCGTCTGTATCCCTCTCGTCACAGGCGATGCCTGCGAGAATATTGCTGCCCACATTTGCCCGTCCCTCAATAATGGTCTGCAGATTCACTTCCGCGGAATAGTTTCCGCTTACAAGATATGCCACAGGCATACCTGTGGTAACAGTGCGGTGGCCGTTGCAGAACTGGCGGTCATCATAGAGCTTGAAAAGACTGCCCATGGAGTGGTCTTTGATGGAAAACGCATAGACCATGGCCTGCGCGCTCTGTATCTTGGTCCTGAGAAACTCATCAAAGCCGTCACTGTACACGCATTTTCCATCACCGGCGCAGTTGAAGCAGCCGAGACAGCCGCCCCGGAAGGGATAGTCCCGAAGGTTCACCACACGGGTCTTCACTCCCAGCACAGCTCTGAAGCGTTCCACCATAGCCATGAGATTGGGGCTGTCCTCGCCCATGTCGGCAACAATAACCACATCGCCCTGCTTATCCTCATATTGGATTTCCGGAATGCTTGGGGCTATGGGCTCATATTCCATCGGAAACAGGCGCGGAGTTTCGGCGTATCCCTTTTCAATCTGCCAGCAGAGATGCTCCCAGAAGCTCACGGCCTCCCTCTGCCCCTTCTCGCAGGTGAGGTCCTCCATATCGGCGGAAAGGCCGCGGATATAACGCAGCCCCATATCAGCGCAGTTATCCTCTATGTAGCGATGGGCGGTAACATCGTAGAAATGCTTTGATGTGGATATCTGGCTGGCCCATTTCCCAGCCACCGGTGCATCATGGAGCTTCATAAGCTCAATGAAACGGTGGAGCTGATAAGGCGCGATAAAGGTATATACGGGATAGCTGAAAAGAAGTATATCCGCTCTCTCCATAGCCTCAAGGGCGTGAGAAAAATCCTTTTCCAAAGCCTTTATCCTTGCACCAACATGGAGCACTTCAAACTCATGCTGAGGAAATTTCTTAGCTATATAGTTCACGGTCTGCAGGGTGATACTGTTTGAGCCCTTAGGGCTGCCGTTTAAGACCAAAACCTTCATAATAAGCCTCCGCTTTGTTTATTCCATTTTATTTTAGCAGATTCGTGGAGAAAATAAAAGTACCCGGAGCGAACCGTCTGGTTCGTCCCGGGTAATAATTTGTCAGTTTATATAGGCTGTGCCGCTGGCTTCAATAGTGGGAAGCTCAACACCGGAGTAGCTGCCCTTATAGTTCCAGACTACCTCGATGCTGTTGTTGCCGGTCTGGGCAGGCACATCAAAAGCCGCCATGTTGCTGTAGCTAAGGTCATTGCCGTCATAGGCGATTTCCTTGCTGTCAGATGTATAGCTCACACCGTTTACCTTAACTTCAATGCTCTGCCAGAGGGATGAGGTATAGAAGCTGTAGTGGCTGGCATCCACCTCCACCTTCATCATAAGCTCACCGTTTTTGGTATACGCAGCCCAGTCAACCCGGATATTCAGCCCCGTTCCGGTATCGGACATGAAGCTGCCGGAGGCGGACACATTCTGAATGGGTGTGGGGGAAGGCGTCGGAGTAGGTGTGGGGGTGGGTGTAGGAGTAGGCGTAGGTGTGGGCGCAGGTGCGGGTTTGGGTTCGATCGTCTTGATCACTGTCGTCGTCAGCGGAGCGAAGGCACCGTCGCAGCGTGTTTTCGAAAGCCAGATCTCACCGGAATTTGCCGGGATGGTGATGCCAAGCTGTCCGTTCTGCGCCGTAATAACTGCACCGGTCAGTGCGCCATGATATTCCGCACAGCTTCCGGACGGGAGACTCACGCCGATATCGTGATCGCAGTTGTTGACCGTCACGATCACTTGCTCTCCGTCCAGTTCGCG